>CAMDAL010000336.1 GCA_945888565.1 Devosia equisanguinis
CGTCGATCTGCTCGGCCTGCGCGCCGAAGGCGCGCCTGGCCGCAAGCGTGAGGTTGACGTAGCCACGCGCATCGAGGTCCTTGCCGGTGAGTTGCACCTCGATCGGGCCATCGCCGAACGGCGCAGCCATCAGCAGTGCCGAGACGTACTGGCTGGACAGTCCACCATCGATGGTCACCCGGCCCTTGCCGAACTGCCCCGTACCGTTGATGACCACCGGCGGGCATCCCGTCTCGGCGGTGGCGTCGATGCCTAGCGAGCGCAGCGCAACCAGCAACGGCTCGATCGGGCGCTTGCGCATCGACTCCTCGCCGTCGACGACGACACGGCCGTTCACCAGCGACACCGCAGCAGTCAGGAAGCGCGTCGCCGTGCCGGCATTGCCCAGCATCAGCGGCTCGGTCGGCGCCTTGAGCGTGCCGTCGGAGGTCACGATGAAGGTGGTGTCGTCCGGCTCCTCGACGCTGACGCCCATCTGAACCAGCGCCTTCGCCATCAGCGCCGTGTCCTTGCTCTTGAGCGCGCCGGTCAGGCGGCTGGTGCCGTTCGCGAGCGCGGCAAGCAGCAGGGCGCGGTTGGTGATCGACTTCGACCCCGGCGGGGTGACACGACCCACCAGCGGGTGCGCAGGCGGAATGATCGTCAAAGCCTCGAGCTTTGAGGAGGTAGCAGCAGTCACTGGAATACTCCATCGGCAGCGGCGTCGGCGCGCCGCACCCACTCCGGGCGATGCCGGATCCATCAATCGTTGCGATGGCCCGGCCTTGTCCCGGGTGTGAGGTTGAAGAAAGCCCATTGGATGTAGCGAATAACCGCGCCGTTCGCCAGAGGCCTTCCACCATTCGGGTCGACCACGTAGGAAAGCGGCACGCAAACGAGGAGCCCGCCCATGGCTGCCAGCGACACCCTGCATGCCCAGCTCCAGCGGCTGGTCTCCGAGGGCCGAAACCCGCGCACTGCCGATCTCGACCTGATGTCGAGCCTCGAAATCGTCGGCGCCATGAACGCCGAGGACCGCGCGGTTCCCGAAGCGGTCGGCAGGACACTGCCGGAAATCGCACGCGCAGTGGACGCCATCGTCGCGGCCTTCGGCGGCGGCGGGCGGCTGGTCTACATCGGTGCCGGTACGAGCGGCCGGCTCGGGGTGCTCGATGCGTCGGAGTGCCCGCCGACCTTCGGCGTGCCGCCAACCATGGTGGTCGGGCTGATTGCCGGGGGGCTCGCCGCCTTGGTGAACGCCTCTGAGGGTGCGGAGGATCGCGCCGAAGCGGGAGCGGCTGATCTCGTCGATATCGGGCTCACCGCCCATGACGTGGTTGTCGGCATCGCCGTCAGCGGCCGGACACCCTACGTCATCGGAGTGCTCGAACACGCCAAGGCGCAGGGCGCAGTGACGGTGGCGCTGACCTGCAATCCGGACTCGCCGATCGCCCGGGTGGCTGACATCTCGATCGCGCCAGTGGTGGGTCCCGAAGTGATCACCGGCTCGACCCGGCTCAAGTCCGGCACGGCGCAGAAGCTGGTGCTCAACATGCTGTCGACGGCCAGCATGGTGCGGATCGGCAAGACCTACGGCAACCTGATGGTCGACATGATCGCCAGCAACGAGAAGCTGATGGCTCGCGCCGTGCGGATCGTGATGCAGGCAACGAACTGTTCGGTGGAGGTGGCGGAAGCGGCCATGGTCCGGGCGGGGAACGACACCAAGATCGCTATTCTGACCGTGCTTACCGGGAAGAGTGTCGATGCGGCGCGCGCGGAACTCGCGGGTGCAGACGGGGTGTTGCGGCGCGCCCTGAGTTGAGCGCGCCGCAGTTGGTTATTTGAGTACGCCGGCCGACACAGAACCCTGCAACTGGCGCTGGAACAGGATGTACGTGAACAGCACCGGCAGCACCGTGATCACGACGGCTGCAAACAGCGCACCGAAGTTCACGGCATAGCCCGCCTGGGAGGCGAACGAGGCCATGCCCTGGCTCAACACATAGTTCTTGGCGTTGGTGTTGAGCGCGATCGGCAGCAGGAACTGGTTCCACAGCCCGAGGAAGTTGAAGATGGCAACCGAGGCGATGCCCGGTCCGGCCATCGGCAGCATGATGGTGAAGAAGATGCGCCAGGGCCCGGCCCCATCAAGCGCGGCTGCTTCAGCGATCTCCTGCGGCAAGGTGCGGAAGAAGGCGTAGAGGAAGAACACCGTGAACGGCAGCGCAAAGGCCACGTAGGTGATGATCAAGCCGGGGAAGGTGTTGAGCAGTCCCATGCCGCGCAGCGTCATGAACAGCGGCACCACGGCGAGGAAGACCGGGAAAGTCAGGCCGGCGAGCATGAGGTAGTAGATGACCTTGCTGCCCTTGAACTCGTAGCGCGCCAGCACGTAGGCGCACATGGAGCCCAGCAGCATCACGATGACCAGTGCGCCACCGACCACGATGACCGTGTTGACGAAATAGTTGCCGATGCTGGCCGTGGTCCAGGCGGAGACATAGTTGTCGAAATTGAAGCTGGTGGGCAGGCCGAAGGGCGAGCCGAAGATCTGCTGGGTTGTCTTGAACGAGCTCATCAGCACCCAGAGCATCGGCGCGACGATGACGACGACCCAGGCAATAAGCGCGAAGTGCGAAATGGTGGCGACCGTCTTGTCGGTCCAGATGGTCCTGCGGGCCGTCGGATGCTCGAGCTGTCCGACAGGCTTTGCCGGCTTCGCGGCGACAGGCGCAGTCGCAGCCGACGCGATGTATGGCGTGATTGGTCCCGACTTCTTCGGCCGACCGGTCACCCAGAAGACGAAAAACACCAGCGCTGCAAACACCAGCGTGATGACGGCAAGCGCTGCACCCATCGAGGTCGCGTAGCCGAACTGGCCCTTCTTGAAGGCGGTGTTCAAGAGGTGCTGGGAAATCACCACCGTCGAGTTGGCCGGACCGCCAGAGGGGTTGAGCGCCTGCATGTAGACGAAGGCGTCGAGCGCGAGGATGCCGAGATAGACATAGGCGGTGCGGATGGTGTCACGGATCATCGGCACGGTGACGCTGATGGCCGTGCGGAAACGTCCCGCGCCATCGACCCGTGCCGCCTCATAGACCTCGGCGGGAATGCCTTTGATCGCCGCGATGAACAGCACCATGTAGAAGCCGACCATCGACCACGTGATCACGAAGATCGACGCTCCCATGGCGGTCCGTTCGTCGCCCAGCCAGGCGAACGAGCGGAAGAAATCGAACCCCATCAACGTCAGGATGCCGTTCAGCAAACCGTTCGAGGGGTCGTACATCTGCGCCCACAGGATGCCGATCACGATGGCCGGGATGGTGTAGGGGAAGAACGAGATCACCCGGTAGATACCGGAGTTCTTGAGCCCGCGGGTCTCGCCGCGCGTGTCTCCACCGACGGTAATCAGGGTCGCCAGCGTCAACGAGAGGACGATGACGAGCGGCGGCAGGATCACCGCCAGCACAATGCTGTTGTAGACAGCCTTGAGGAAGACGGGATCCTGCAGCAGGTTTGCATAGTTGGCCAGGCCGACGAAGTTCATCGACTTCGAGAAGCCTGACCAATCTGTCATCGAATAGTAAAAGGCCTGCACGAATGGCGAGATCACAAAGACCACATAAATCGCCAGGGGTAGCCCCAGGAACACCAGCATGAAGCTGGTGTTCTCGAAGCTCGGAAGTTTCCACCGGCGCCTAGCGGCTGGCGCCCCCGCCATCGTGCTATCCATTACTGTACGACAACTTTCGTTACGGACGCATCGTTGTAGACGCGGTCGGTGATCTGGGTCAGTGCAGCGGTGAAGGCCGCAACGTCGAGCTTGCCATCAAGGAAGCTGTTCCAGACGACGAGTTCGTCTTGGTTCGTGCCGTAGAGGTCGAACGAGTTCCAGGTGAACACGTCCGCACCGGCGTCGGCGAGCAGCTTGCTCTGCGACACAAGGGCGGTCGAGCCGAAGCCGTCGGCGGGCACGGTGTCCTTGACGATGGTCGGGGCGAGCTTCGTCTTGGCGAAGTTCGACGCGGCTTCCTTCGAGAGCATCGTGCGGAGCAGTTCCTTGCCACCGGCAAGGTTCAGCGCGCCGGCCGGGATGATGAACGGCTCGCCGGCAGTGGCGTGGAGGGCCGTCTTCGGCAGCTTGTCGTTCGCGTCGACCGACAGTTCCGGCATACCGGTCATCCGGAAGCCTTCCTTGGTGGCCGGCTTCATCTCGTTCTCGATCCACGAGCCCGACGGATAGAGCAGGAACGACTGGTCGTTCGACCACTGCGCCTGGGCAGCAGTGAACTGGGTACCAGCGCCACCCGGCTTCATCATGCCGCCCGAGATGATCTCGTACATCGACGTGAAGACCGTCTGGAACGCGGGATGCGACCAGAAGCCCGGAGTGAAGTTGTCGACAGCCAGACGCACCTCGTCGCCGCCGGCCTTGATCGCCGAAGCGACAGCGGTCGTGCGGTAGTAGGTAGCGGCTTCCTTGCCCCAAC
>CAMDAL010000337.1 GCA_945888565.1 Devosia equisanguinis
AGGCGCTGCGACGAGGTCTCGCGCACGATGCGCCAGATTACGTTCTGCACGTTTCCAGCGCCTTCCTTGTTCCAGTAGTCGGCGAAACGGGTGAAGCCGTATAGATTGCCGGCCTCGAAGCGGGTGAGCTCGAACGGGCCAGAGCCCGCGTGATTGGTGCCGAGCCAAGTGACGGCGTCGTCCGTGCCCTTGTTGGCCTCGACGATCGTTGGGTTTACGACGAAGATCCAAGGCAGGACCTGAAGGAACGGGGCAAACGGCTTCGCAAGCGTGATCTCGACGGTGGTCGGATCGATGGCCTTCGCAGAGCCCGCCTCGACCACGCCCTTGATCATCCACGACACGCCGCGATCGAGCCGGACAAGACGCTCGATCGAATAGACGACGGCATCGGCGGTGACCGGCGAGCCGTCGTGGAAGACCGCCTCGGGACGGAGCTTGAACGTGTACACGAGGCCGTCGTCCGAGATCGTCCACTCGGAAGCAAGGCCCGACTCGATCAGCGGCGGATTGTTCCGCACGCGCACTAGCGAGTCATAGATGTTGATAAAGAACGCCGTCGGGATGTTCCCGTTAGCGGTGTGGGGATCCATGTTGTCGATTTCGGTATTCGAGGCGAGAACAAAGGTCTGGCCCTCCTGCGCGAGCGTCCTGAAGGAAAGGCTAGTGGAGATCGCCGTTACGGCGGCGAGGAGGCCGAACTGACGCCGGTTCAGTCTACTTTCGGTGGGCATTGAGGGATCCTTTAGGGCGGACGGGGTTGATTGACGGGTCCAGAAGGGCGGCGCTTTTCCAGCGCTGAGGCAGTTTCGGGATGTCCATCTCCGCCTCTTGGAAATGATCCTAGCGGCCCGGCTTGGCGGGCCGCAATGCTGCCGCCTATTAAACGACGCCGCAGAACTATAACCGAGCTTTATCGAGCGCCGCCGCCCGGCCTCTGGGGCAAAACGAAGCAGGCCCAGCGGGCTCCCCCGGTGGGGGGGAGCCTCGCCGGGCCTTGAGGGCCGCGCGTGGACGGCCGGCTAGAGGGCGTGCGGGAAGTGCCGACGGGCGAAATCGACGGTGATATAGCCGTCCTTCAGGTCACGGGCGACCCGCGCCGGATCGCGTTCCGCGGCTAGGCCATAACCGCCGCCGCCGCCGGTGTGGAGGGTCAGGAGCGCGCCCTTTGGAACGGTGAAATCGGTTCGCTTGGCAAAGCCTTCGCTGGTTCCGTCGGCGAAGGTCACCATGGCCGCGTTGGCCCTGGCCTCCTCGCCGCCCTCGAGACCCCACGGGGCGGTTTTCGAACGCTCGATGGCGCAGGTGATGTGGACGTCCTCGAGCATGCGGAAGGCGAAGTCGACGCCAAGACCGCCGCGGTACTTGCCCGAGCCGCAGGAGTCGGGGGCGAGTTCCATGGTCTCCACGATCCAGGGGTTCTTGGCCTCCCAGACCTCGGCCGGCGAGAACCGCGTCGCCGATTCCGAGATGTGAAGCATGGTGGCGCCGTCGCCGCCGTCCCAGGCACCCTGGCCCACCGGGTGGGGCGAGCCGTCGGCCCAAGGCTGCCCGGTGGCCTCCCGCGTCCCCCAGTAGGTCATGCCGATGATGCAGCCGCCGCTGCAGGCGGGCACCGCGCCGGCGAGCGCGCCGGCCAGAGCCTGGTAGATCACCTCGATCGATTGCAGCGACGGCATGCCGTAGAGGAATGTCGGCGCCGGCGGCAGCGGATGAAACATTGAGCCCGGCCGGGTCAGAACCTTCATCGGCCGGAAGTGGCCCTCATTGGGCGCTTCGCCGCAGCCTGCAAGCATCGAGACCGCGATGCGGCTGGCAGAGACGGCAGAGGGCGCCGGGGCATTCATCGGCCCCTTGTTCTGGTCGGGAACGTTGGTGAAATCGATGGTGATGTCAGAGCCCTTGATCTCGACGATGATCTCGAACTCGATCTTGTTCTTGCCGATGCCATCGTCGTCGGACACTCCGACGGCGCTGTAGCGGCCGTCCGGGATGTTTTCGAAGAACGTCCTGACCATAGCTTCGCCGTGGTCGAACATGTGCTCGACAGACGCCCAGAAGGCCTCGGGGCCGTAACGCGCCACGACGGCTTCGAACGCCGACGCGCCGGTCCGGACGGCGACTATCTGTGCGTTCATGTCGCCCTCGATCATGTCCGGCACGCGGCTGTTGGCGAGGATGAATCGCACCAGTTGCTTGTCGATCTCGCCGGCACGGCAGAACTTGATACCGGGAGAGATCGTGCCTTCCTGGAAGACGTCGATCGTGTCGGTGCAGTAAGGGTTCTTGCCGGCGATATCGAGCCAGTGGCCCTTGGCTGCGGTGTAGCCGATCAGCTTGCCCGCATGGAAAACCGGCATCACCGTCGCCACGTCCTGCGGGTGGGAGCCGGTTCCGTAGGGCCAGTTGTACATGATGACGTCGCCCGGATCCAGCGAAGCGGAGCCGCCGACATTGGTGACGGCCTCCTTCACGCAGGAATTGAGCGTGCCCATGAAGAGCGGCAGGCTCGGCGCCTGGGCAAGGAGCCGGTACTCGGTGTCGTAAATGGCGACGGCGAAATCGAGCACTTCGTAGATCACCGGGGAGAAGGCAGTGCGGATCAGCGCGCGCTTCATCTGGTCCGCGGCCGAGTTCAACGCGTGGCGGATGACCTCGGTGGTAATAGGGTCGGCCTCGAGGCCGTGGGCGGGCGTGGGCGCGGCGGCGTGGATGACAGTTTCGCGGAGCATGTCAGGCGTTCCTGCGCTGGATGAGGAGTTCTCGGGAGGCCCCGACCGTGACGAGCCAGCCGGCATCGACGTAAAGGGTAGCCGTGCTCTCGGTGATGATTACAGGTCCGCTGACCGGCGCCGCGATATCATCACGTTCAAGCACGGCGAAATCGAGGGTCTGGCGCTTGGCGAACGAGTAGGCCGGCCAGCTCGCGGCGCCGCCGCGACCACCGGTCCCCGGCCTTGGGGCGGCCATGCCCTCGCGCCGGGGCAGCGGCACGGTGCGGGTGGCGCGGATCGAGACGATCTCGATCGGCTGGTCGATCAGGCCGCCGAAGGTGCGCAGATAGCCCTCGCGGAAACGGTTGCCGATGGTCTCGGTGTCTTCAGTGAGCCGGCCGTCATGGACCGCAACGTCGGTCGAGAGCCAGTGCTCCTGCCCGCGGTAGCGAAGGTCGAGACGTCCCCTCGGTATGGCCTCCGCCGCGCCCGTGTCGCCGCGCGCCGTGAGTGCCGCCAAGAGGTCGCTGAACAGGGCCGAAGCTCCGGTGATGCCGTCGGCGTCGAGCGGTATTATAGAGGTGCGCGCAACCGACTGGATCATATCGGCGCCGAGCAGACCCCAGGCCGAGAAGTTCCCGGCGAGCGGCGGAACGACGATACTGTCGACGCTGAGCTCATCGGCGAGCAGAACCGCCATGAGCGGGCCGGCACCCCCGAACGGAAGCAGGGTCATGCTGCGCGGATCGAGCCCGCGCTCGACGGTGATCTCGCGCATGGCGTTGCCCATGTTGGCAGCGGCGATCCTGAGAATGCCGACCGCGGCTTCGTCGACGGTTCTGCCGAGGCCGGTGGCGACGCGGCTCAGCGCGGTCTTTGCCTTGTCGAAATCAAGCGAGATACCAGCCTTGAACTGGCCCGGTCCGAGCATGCCGAGATGGGCGGCTGCGTCGGTCAGGGTCGGCTCGATGCCGCCCTTGCCATAGGCTGCCGGACCGGGATCGGCGGCGGCGCTCTGAGGTCCGACCTGCATCAGCCCGCCGCGGTCGACCTTGGCGATCGAGCCGCCGCCGGCGCCGATCGAGCGGACATCGACCCAGGAAGTCTGCACCGGCATGCCGTCGACCACGCCCTCGTAAAGAACCGTCGGCTCGCCATCGACAAGGAGCGTGGTGTCGAAGCTAGTACCGCCGACGTCGGCGGTAAGAAGAGCGTCGATGCCGAGGTGGCGCGCGACCTCGGCGGCGCCCTGGGCCCCCGCCACCGGTCCGGACATGATAGTCTCGAAGGGGCGCTCTTCGGCCTCGCGGAAAGACATCGAGCCGCCGCCCGAGCGTGTGATCAGGCACTGGCCCTTGAAGCCAAGCGCACGGAGGTCAGACTCAAGGCGCTGGAGGTAGTCCGCCATCCGGCCGCGCACGAAGGCGTCGATCACGGTGGTCGAAGTGCGCTCGTATTCGCGGTACTCTCCCGAGACCAGATGGGAGAGCGAGATGCCGCCGGTAAACCCGGCCTCGCGGGCTAACTCGGCCACGGCGATCTCGTGCGCAGGGTTGGCATAACCGTTCATTAGGCAGATTGCGATGCTGTCGACCCGCTCGGCCATGAGTTGGGCGACCGCGCCTCTGACTGATGCGGGATCTAGGGGGAAATGGACGATGCCGTCGGCGCGCATGCGCTCGACGATGCCGAGTCGGAGATGGCGCGGGACCAGGGGCTCGGGGGCTTCCCAGAACGGGT
>CAMDAL010000338.1 GCA_945888565.1 Devosia equisanguinis
GCTCTCGAACCGGGTGTTCGCCTCCCACGAAGACATCCTCGACCACTGCTGCGACGCTTGGAACAAGCTCGTCGATCAGCCCTGGAAAATCATGTCCATCGGCCTCCGTGATTGGGCCAATGAGTTCTAATTAATGACACTTGGTATGATCCCTCAGATGTGGATAGCGCCGTCGCCGCACATCAGCGCGGCTTCCTTCACCGCTTCGCTGAGCGTCGGGTGGGCGTGCGTGGTGCGGCCGAGATCTTCGGCGGAGCCCGAGAACTCCATCAGCACGGCAATCTCGTGGATCATCTCGCCGGCACTTTTCGCAATGATCTGCGCGCCGAGCACCCGGTCGGTGGCGACGTCGGCGAGGATCTTGACGTAGCCAGAGGTCGCGAGCATCGCCTTGGCGCGGCCATTGGCGGTGAACGGGAACTTGCCCGCCTTGTACTCGATGCCGGCCGCCTTCAGCTCGTCTTCCGACTTGCCGATCCAGGCGACTTCCGGGCTCGTGTACATCACCGAGGGGATGTTGGCGTAGTTGACGTGCGGCTTCTGGCCGGCGATCACCTCGGCCACCGCATGGCCCTCGTCCATCGCCTTGTGGGCCAGCATGGCCCCGGCGATCACGTCGCCGATGGCGTAGATGCCCGGCACGTTGGTCTTGAACTGGTGGTCGGTGCGGATGCGGCCACGCTCGTCGAGCGCCACGCCGGCATTCTCGAGCCCGAGCCCGTCCGTGAACGGCTTGCGGCCCACCGCCACCAGCACCGCATCGGCTTCGACGAAAACAGGCTCGCCGCCCTGCGCCGGCTCGAGCCGGACATTGAGGACACCGTCGGAGCGCTTTTCGATGCCGGTGACCTTGGTGGAGAGGCGGAACTCCATGCCCTGCTTCTGCAGGTTGCGCTGCGTCTGCCGCGCCGCTTCGCTGTCGAGGCCGGGCAGGATGGCGGGGAGGAACTCGACCACGGTGATCTTCGAGCCGAGCCGGCCCCAGACCGAGCCGAGTTCGAGCCCGATGATGCCGCCGCCGATGACCAGCAGCCGCTTCGGCACTTCCTTGAATTTCAGCGCGCCGGTCGAGGTGACCACCTTCTGCTCGTCGACGGCAATGCCCGGCAGGCTCGCCGGCACGGAGCCCGAAGCGATGATGATGTTTTTCGTTTCGATGGCGATGCCGGGGCCGCTCTCGGGCGTCACCAGCACGCGGCCGGCATTGACGACGGAACCGGTGCCGCGGAAGGCGGTGATCTTGTTCTTCTTGAACAGGAATTCGATGCCCGAGACGTTGGCCGTGACGGTATCGTCCTTGTGCTGCAGCATCTGCGGCAGGTTGAGGCGGGGCGACACATCGATGCCGAACTGGCGGAACTGGTGCCCGGCTTCCTCGTAGAGCTCGGAGGCGTGCAGCAGCGCCTTCGACGGGATGCAGCCGATATTCAGGCAGGTGCCGCCGAAGGTCGGCCACTTCTCGACCACCGCCACCTTCATGCCGAGCTGGGCGGCGCGGATCGCCGCGACATAGCCGCCCGGGCCGCTGCCGATTACCGTGAGGTCGAAAATGTCCGCCATGATTGCTCCGAGACGCGATCCTGCGGGCGAGAGTGGGGGTGCCCGCGCTGCCGATATAGGCCCCGCTAACCGGTTAAACCACTCGGCACAGGGAGGAAACCCCTCCCCGTGACCAAGCCATGCGGTTTGCGCAGGTTTCCGCCGCTAGAACGCCACGCCGACGAACATCACGATCAGCCCGACCAGCGAGATGGTCCAGAACAGGCTGCGGATATATTTCACGCCGAGCACGTAGAGCGGCAGGTAGACGACGCGCGCCACGAGGTAGATGACGCTGCCCCAGACCGACAGCTCGTCGCCGCGGCCGAGCGCCGCCACGACGGCCAGCGCGAGGAATACCGGGTAGGTTTCCTGCAGGTTGCGCAGGGCCTTCTCGGCCCGCTGGTTCATGGCGTTGGGCTTCGGTTCGTCGTCGCGCCCGGTGGCGGCAAACTCGACGCCGTGCTGGATGCGGTAAAGCGTCGACTGCACGCCGATATAGAGGGCATAGAGGCCGGTGCTCCACAGCAGGAGCGTCAGTTCGGTGGTCATGGCGGGCTTTCGGTTAAGCTATTCGTCGTCGGCGCAACGACGGAAGGTGAAGGTATCGAGAATGCCGGCTTCGGCGAAGTAACTCTCGCGCAGCAGCGAATACCACACGTTCGAGGCAAATTGCGGCAGCAAAACCTGTTCGGGCGCCAGTTGTGCATCGCGCGGCAGGTCGGGGTCCCAGGGGAACTCGGCGATGCCGCCATCGACCAGCGCGTAGACGGCGCCCTCCCAGAACGGGGTGCACTCGGCGTCCGCCTCGCAGCCCAGCGTGATGCTGCCGAGGGGCTGGCCGAAGCCGTTGGGGATGTGGATGGCACCCTCGAGCACGGTGGCCGGATCGCCGGGCGAGTAGATCTCGAAGGCGGAGATCTGGTTGGCGGCGCCGTCGCGGGGGACGGGAAAGAACTTCAGCACCCACTCGTTACCGGGCTGCCGGTAGAGCGTCTCGTGCAGCGGACAATCCGCCGCCACCGCCTGCCCCCGAGCGCCAGTGTCATCGTCGCAGCCAACATCAGGCGCATGTGCAACTCTCCCCGTGGTCCAGCCATGAGACGTCGCATTGTCCGAGAACCTTGGGTCACGGCATGATCGCCCGGCCGCCGGTCACCGAGATGGTGGTGCCAGTGACATAGGCCGCTTCGTCCGAGCACAGCCACAGCACCGATTGCGCTACTTCCTCGGCCGTGCCGGCGCGGCCCATCGGGATCGACGGGGCGAGCTTCGCGGCACGGTCGGGGTCGCCGCCCATGGCGTGGAACTCGGTGTCGATGATGCCCGGCCGCACGCCGTTGACGCGAATGCCTTCGGCGGCCACTTCGGTGGCGAGGCCGATGGTGAAGGTGTCGATGGCGCCCTTCGAGGCCGCGTAGTCGGCATAGGCGCCGGCGCCGCCGAGCTTGGCCGCCGCCGAGGTGAGGTTGACGATCGCCCCGCCCTTGCCGCCGTGCCGCGTCGACATCCGCCTGATCGCGGCGCCGGCGCACAGCATCGAGCCGGTGACGTTGACCGCGAACATCCGGTTGATCCGCACCGCATCCATCGCCTCAACCCGCAGCGGCTCGGCGATCATCCCGGCATTGTTGACGAGGGCCGCCAGCGGCCCCATCCGGTCGGCAGCAGCGAAAATGTGCTCGACATCGTCGGGGTTGCTGACGTCACCGCGCACCGCCACCGCCTCGCCGCCCATGGCGTGGATCTCGTGGCATACCGCCTCGGCCGCCGTGACGTTGCCCGCATAGTTGACCACGACGCCGTAACCGCGCGCCGCCCCCAACCGGCACACCGCCGCCCCGATCCCGCGTCCCCCGCCCGTCACCACCAGCACCTTGTCGGCCATTCTTCTTCTCCCGTTTTGCTGTGAGTTTAGGCGATGCCGCGGCTCGGCTGAACCAGCAAATAAAAAACACTGTTCAGATTATTTTGAACGGTGTATGACGGCAGTGCGGATGGGACGCGTGAATGAGCAAAATTCTCTCGACGATTGTTCTGATCACGTGCGCAACAGCGTTGGCCTTAGCGCCGTTCGCCGTCGGCGTCTGGTCTAGGCTAGCCCCCGCCTTTTGGAGCTGGAACAATCCGGGGCTGATTGCCATCGTGCTGTTGACCATCCCGGCGGCATTCTGGATAGGGATTGCAGCTGTGATCGGCAGGCGACGACCGTTGTTGGACGGACTCTCGGTCATCACCACTGTTGGGCTCCTTCTTTGCATCGCGCTGCAAAACACAGCGAGCGTCGACTACCAGTCCTATGTTTCGGACCTGCTCTGGACGTCCTACGCTGCCGCCCTGACCTGCATCTTTCCCGCTTGGTTCGTCACCTACTTCGCCCTTCGCCACACTCCGCTCCTACGTGGTCTGGTGCCGGACAAGACTGTCGCCTGATCCGACAATTCGGCGCAGCTTTGGAAGGGCGTCAGCGCGTGTTGCTCCCCCCTTCCGCCCTGCCGGGCACCTTCCCCCGCAAGCGGGAGAAGGGGGCGATGCGGCACCGCCCGAGCCACAGGGCATCCTCTCCCGCTTGCGGGGGAGGGGCTTCGAACCGGCCGAAGGCAAAATCGCTCCAGTGGAGCGATTTTAGGTGAGAAGGCCTTGAGAGCTAAGCTCGAAAGGCCCAAGCGAAGGTGGTGGAGGGGGCGGTACGGACACCACGCCAAAACAAAAAAGGGCCCGCCGTAGCGAGCCCCTGAAACCTCAATAATCTGGCCCGATCAGAGATCGAGCACCAGGCGTTCCGGTGCTTCGAGCGATTCTTTCACCCGCACCAGGAACGTCACGGCTTCCTTGCCGTCGACGATGCGGTGGTCGTAGCTCAGCGCCAGGTACATCATCGGGCGGACGACGATCTGGCCCTCGACC
>CAMDAL010000339.1 GCA_945888565.1 Devosia equisanguinis
CTGGCCGGCGAGCCTCCGCGCTTGCCCAGTTGCCCCCGCCGGCTCTTGGCGCGCGGCAGCAGCCGGTGCCAGTAGTCCTTCTGGGCCGAGCGGTGATAAACGAACCGATAGATGGACTCGTGGCTGATCACTGGCCTACACCCAGAAGCACGGAGCTTGGCGTCATCCCTCTCGCCAGGCGATCTTCGTGGGTGACTTCATCGATCGAGGGCCACACCAGCTTGAGACTGTCGACCTCGTCCGCCGCATGATGGATGCTGGCAGCGCGCAGGCAGTCATGGGGAACCATGAGCTCAACGCCATAGCGTACGCCACGGAACGCGACGGCCAACCCGGCCTGCACCTGCGCGAACACTCCACCAAGAACCAGGTGCAGCATTCTCGTTTTTTGGCTGCCGTAGGCGAGGGTGGTCCACTTCACACAGAACTCGTTGGCTGGTTCAAATCCCTGCCCCTATGGCTCGATCTGGATGGTCTCAGGGTAGTACATGCCTGCTGGGACGAGAGCCTCAGAGTCAAGCTGAGCGGTTATTGTACTGAGGGTAACCGGCTCTCGGACGCAGCGCTTCAACTAGCCCACGCCAAAGGAAGCGACGTCCATCGCGCTGTCGAAGTTCTCCTCAAGGGCGTCGAGATCGATCTGCCACCCGGTTTGATTTTCCGGGACAAGGAGGGCAACGTGCGTACTTGCGCCCGGCTAAAGTGGTGGGACGCCGGCGCCAAAACCTACCGCGCCGCACTCCTGACCGATGATGCTGCACAGAGCCAGCTCCCTGACACTGTGATGCCCCCAGATCAGCTTCGGCCCTATCTGGACCCGAAGCCCGTGTTTTTCGGCCACTACTGGCTCAATGGGACGCCCACGCTCAGTGCGCCGAATGCAGTATGCCTCGACTTCAGCGTCGCAAAGGACGGCTATCTCACCGCGTACTCTTACGACGGGGAGGCCATTCTGGATGCTGCCAAACTGACTTGGGTGTCACCGGGCAATTAGCTAGGCGAAGAGGTGATCTCTGCCAGCTTAGTCGACAAAGGCTCGATGCCCATCTCAGCTACCGCCCCTGAGTTGTTAGCTAGAAGGTTGGAGCTAGGTATGCCCGCAGATCGGCTATCCAAGACGATCCGGGTCGACCAAGCCTCGAAATTCATCTCGCGCGACCTCGAATTCTGGGCCTCCCGAGGACGCAACCCCGACTTCTCCAGACCAGGCAAGCCGGCGGACAGCGCAAGCATCGAAGACTTCAACGTTCGTCTTCGGGCCGAGTTGACCTGAACACCCATTGGTTCCTGACGCTTGTAGATGCGGCAGAAGAATTGAGGATCCGCGCGGCAAGCACCGACCGTCCCGGACCACCTTCGTCCAGCCGAACCAAACCAAGCCAGATGGCCAAACGCCCAAAGGGCGTTTCAACCGGGCAGTTCCGAGCTACCCGCCTGATGCATTCTTGCTCCGGCCAGCCGATGCCTTTTACTCCGGCGTTGATAGCCACCACGGCCGGCTCTACTTAGCCCGCGACGGAGACCCCACGCATAACCCTCGCCGGCCCCATCGCCGACGACCATACCTGCACCCTCATCGCTGCCGTTTAGCTCACTGAAACGACGACGATATCCCGGGCCGGCACGGTCAACGTGCCGCCCGTGGCCTTGCCCCAGTAGGCATGGCCGAATGTTGCCGGACCAACCTGCAGCGTCACCCAAACGTCGGCATCGTCGCGCGTCTGGTTCATCAGCCAGAGCACCTTGCCATCCGGCCCTTCATGCAGCCGCGCCTGCAGCGCATTGTTCGAAATCCGCACCTGCTGCGTCTTGCCGGTCCAGGCGAAAACCTCGTTGAAATAGCGCTGGTTATCGGCGGACGAGGTCTTAAAGTAGGCAATGCCCGGATGGCTGCCGACCAGCAGTGTGCGGCCCGCTCCGAAGCGGTTTTCGACTACCGCGACACGCCCGTCCGTGAACTTGCCGCGCTCGCGACCGGTGGTCGCCGCATAAGCCTGCAGGAAGCCCCCGCCGCCGACCGGGCGCCCGTCCAGCTCGAAGTGGATGCGGTCGCCAATGTCGGGCATGAACTCGACATCCACCTCGCGCGCGCCGAACACCGTGTCGAGCCCATTATGGGGTTGAACTGTTCCGACTTTTCCGCGGTCGCCGAAATAGCCCGGCGTCGCCTCCGAGATCAGTTTGCCACCCGTTTCCACCCATGCCGCCAGTGCCTTGGCGTGGGCGGCGGTGAGCATGATCGGGTAGGGGGCATAGATGGAATCGTACTGGTCGATATCGTCGATATGCACCCAGTCGGCCTGAATGCCGTTGTCGAAAAAGCCTCGATAGGCGCCCCACATCGCTTCGCGATAGGTCTCGGGCCGATGATTGTGGTTGAGCAGGTAGTCCCAGGCCTGCGCCTCGGGGATCACGAGAATGCCGATGTCGCCCTTGACCGGTTTTGCCTGCCATAACGGCTTCTGCGCATCGGCGTTGGCCCACTTGGCGATCTGGCTCTGCATGTCCGAGCGCGGGGTGCGCGAGCCGTCCATGCCATAGGCGCCGAAGGCGCCGAACAGCGGACCATCGAGCAGCGGGCGATAGCGGAGGTTGAGCACGCCACTGGCGCCCGCGGCGAACGAGGTCATAGTGAGGACGCGGACGTCCTCGGGGTCCATGACGCGACCATCTTCCTTGTCGCGGCCCAGCAACTGCGGCTGCATCCAGAGGGGACCGGCCGGACGTTCGGCATGCCACCACTTCTTGCCGCGCGCGGCCGAGCGGGTGATGTCGGGACCGAAGAAGTTCTGCCACGGCTTGAAGCCGCGGCGGCTGGGGACCCAGGTCAGGCCATAGAGCTCGACCTTAGATGCCGCAAGCCAATCGTCCATGCCGTTGGCAGCCATGTTGGGGATGGCTCCGCCGACGCCATGCGCGGCGATCATGCAGTCCTGGTCGATCGACCGGAGGGTGTCGATCTTGAACTGCATCTGGTCATAGTAGTTGGCCTTCTTGAACTCGAGCCAGTCGAGCCCTTCGGCGAACGCGGCCACCTCGGTGGGCGGTTCGATATCGTCCCACTCCGCGTAGGAGTAACGGTACCAGGCCTCAGCAAGGGCATCGAGCGTGCCATACTTGGCCTTGAGCCAGAGCCGGTAGTCGGCTTTCATCCAGCTTGAGAAGTCGACATCGGCGGCATAGTTCACCTCGTTCCAGACGTCGTAGCCGAGCAGCGCCGGATGGCCCTTGTAGCGGGTGGCCATGGCCTTGAGGAACGCGCCGACCGCCTCCTTCACTTCGGGGGCATTCATGGTCAGCGAACCGGCGCCGCCGCCATTGTGGGCAAAGCCGCCTGTCGACGAACTGACACCCATCACTGCGCTCAGCGGTCCGCCGTCGGCCCGCACCTGCCGCGCATCGGCGAATTTCCGGTAGGCCCAATCAGGCACCGTATGACTAAGTTCGGCGATGACGGTCTTGATGCCGTTCTTGGCCGCGAGATCCATCTGCCGGTCGTAGTCGGCCCAGTCGTAGTGCCCCGGCTTGCGCTCGATCGAGGCCCACATGAACCAGTGACGGAAGACGTTGAGCCCGTCTTCGGCGGCGACACCATAGTCGCGCTCCCAGTCATCCTTTGGCGGGTTGGACTTGCGGAAATAGACGGCGCCGTAGGGGACCTGTGGCAGCTTGTCGATCGGCATGTTCTTGTTCCTTGAGACAACAGAGTATCGTGCGGTGAACGCCTATCGTTCGCCGTCGGGAAGTCGCGTGGTTGAAAGTCTGCGCTAGTCGTCCGTGCCGGCCAGCGCCTCCAGCGTGCGAATAAGGGCAGAGTGGTCCTTGTCGCCATCGCCTCGGGCGACGGCTGCATTCATCAACTGCTGCGTTGCGGCCGCATTGGGCAGCATCAGGTTTAGCGCCTTGGCGGCGTCGACGGCGAGCGTCAGGTCCTTGCGATGCAGCCGGATGCGGAAACCGGGGTCGAAGGTGCGCTTGATCATGCGCTCGCCATGCACTTCGAGAATGCGCGACGCGGCGAGGCCGCCCATCAGCGCCTCGCGTACCTTGCTCACATCCGCGCCCGCTGCCTTGGCAAAGCTCAGCGCTTCGGCGATGGCCTCGATGGTCAGTCCGACGACGATCTGATTGGCGACCTTGGCCGTCTGTCCGTCGCCCGAACCGCCGATCAGCGTTATGGTCTTGCCCAGCGTCTGGAATAGCGGCAAGGCGCGGTCGAACACGGCCTGCATGCCGCCCACCATGATAGTCAACGCCGCATTCTTGGCGCCCGCCTCGCCACCCGAAACGGGCGCATCGAGATAGTCACAGCCCAGCGCCTCGATACGCTTGGCAAACGCCTTGGTGGCGACTGGCGAGATCGAGCTCATGTCGATGACGAGGCTGCCGGGCTTGAGGCCCTCGGCGACGCCCTCCATACCGAACAGCACGGCCTCGACG
>CAMDAL010000340.1 GCA_945888565.1 Devosia equisanguinis
GGCCGCAAAGGCCGAGGCGGACGTGCGAACGACAATCGACACCGCGCGGCTCAAAGGCGCAAATCCCTTCGATGTCATCCTCGCTACCCTCGCCTGAACGCGCCCAGAACGGTCAAAACGCGGCCTGCCGAAGGGGTGGGTAATTACAAGATCAGTGCTACAAGAACTACAACTATAGTCTAGTCGATTTGAGTGGTTGCCTCCAGCGGGCATCGGATAACCTAAACTTATGCCTACGGGGCTTCCCCGGAGTACCAACATGGAAGGACGGTGACGTCGATGGTTGGCAGCCGCCCAAGCATCCAAAAAGTTGAGGAAATCGCCTTGGCCAGTACCGAAATTAGGAAGCTGAGGCGACATGTCGTCAAGTTTCGGGAGAAGGTCGTTTCGGTTTTTGGTGTAGATGCGCCAGAGAGCGCCTCACTTCTGATTGACGCGCTTGATCAAGCGAACGACGCTACTTCGCGGTCCATGCTCTACAATGGGGCTGCCACAGAGTGTCTGCTGCTGGGCTACATGAGTGCGGCCGAGCGCATAGCGGTCGCCGCCCATGAGGAGCTTCAGGACATCTGCTCTCTCATGTCTCTTTCCCAGACCCTGATGGACGTCGGAAAGCCCTCGGAGGGGCTTGCTGGCGCCAAGGCGGCACTGGCCGAGGCCATGAGTGAGCAGGTCCTAGTGAACTACGCCGCGGGCCACCTGATGCGCCAGGCCGTCAAGACCGGGTCGGTTGAGGTGGTGAATGAAGCTCTCAATGCTCTCGTCGATTCAACTCAGGTTCCTCGGACAGATGACTGTGCCTTGGAAACTGACTGGATTGACGCAGCCGAGGCGCTCGGGGCGGACAAGGCACTCACGGATTGGGTCCGCGCCGTGGCGAGCAGCGATAGCTTGGTGTTTGAGTGACGAAAGAACCGCCGGGGCCACCGACGGAACCACAACGCGCGTCACAAAACATCCATTGACGCCGACCCCGGCTCGGGCGTATCTCCCGGCTCAGGACACCTTGCCCTAACGCAAGGCTTTCGACCTGGGAGGGTCGCCATGGCTGATATGCTCGCTGCGCCGGCAGTTAAACCGGCTAACCCCAATTTTTCGTCGGGCCCCTGTGCCAAGCGTCCTGGTTGGACGGTGGATGTGCTTGCCAACGCGCTCGTTGGCCGCTCGCACCGGGCCAAGCCGGCGAAGGCGCGGATCGAGAAGGCCATCGCGCTGACCCGCGAACTGCTCGAAGTGCCGGCCGACTACCTGATCGGCATCGTGCCCGCTTCCGATACCGGCGCCGTCGAGATGGCGATGTGGTCGATGCTCGGCGCCCGCGGCGTCGACATGCTGGCCTGGGAATCGTTCGGCGAAGGCTGGGTCACCGATGTGCAAAAGCAGCTGAAGCTGCAGAACGTGCGTACGCTGACCGCCCCCTATGGCGAGCTGCCGGACCTTTCGACCGTCGATTTCAACAACGACGTGGTCTTCACCTGGAACGGCACCACCTCGGGCGTCCGCGTGCCGAACGCCGACTGGATCCCGGCCGACCGGGCCGGGCTGACCATTTGCGATGCGACCTCGGCGGCGTTCGCGCAGAACCTCGACTTCGCAAAACTCGATGTCGTCACCTTCTCCTGGCAGAAGGCGCTCGGCGGTGAGGCCGCGCACGGCATCCTGATCCTGTCGCCCCGTGCCGTTGAGCGGCTCGAGACCTTCAAGCCGGACCGGCCGCTGCCGAAGATTTTCCGCATGACCAAGGGCGGCAAGCTCATGGCCGATATCTTCGAGGGCGCCACCATCAACACCGTGTCGATGCTGTGCATCGAGGACGCGGTGGATGCGATGGAGTGGGGCAAGACCGTCGGCGGGCTCAAGGGCATGCAGGCGCGCGCCGATGCCAACGCCAAGGTGCTGGTCGACTGGGTCGCAAAGTCCGACTGGGCGGCGTTCCTTGCCAAGAACGATGCCGAGCGGTCGAACACCTCGATGTGCCTCGTGATCAAGGACCCGGAGATCACGGCTTTGTCCGACGACGCGCAGGCGGCGTTCGCCAAGGCGATCGTCTCGCGGCTCGACAAGGCCGGCGTCGCCTACGACATCGGCGGCTATCGCGATGCGCCGACGGGCCTCCGCATCTGGACCGGCTCGACCGTCGACACGGCGAACGTCGAAGCGCTGGTGCCGTGGCTCGACTACGCCTTCGCCGCCGAAAAGGCCGCGCTCGCCAAGGCCGCTGCCTAAGCCGCTCTATTCTGGCCGTCCGGTTCCGGGCGGCCAACTTCCCCAATTCACGCGGTCCGCGGCTGAGCCCGGAACCGCCACATCATGGAGGGCGCCATGCCCAAGGTTCTCGTTTCGGACAAGCTGTCGAAGACTGCCGTCCAGATCTTCAAGGACAACAATATCGACGTCGACTACCTGCCGGACCTCGGCAAGGACAAGGAGAAGCTGCTCGAGGTGATCGGGCAGTATGATGGCCTCGCCATCCGCTCGGCCACCAAGGTCACCGACAAGATTCTGGCGGCCGCCAAGAACCTGAAGGTCGTCGGCCGCGCCGGCATCGGTGTCGACAATGTCGATATCCCAGCCGCCACCAAGGCCGGCATCATCGTGATGAATACGCCCTTCGGCAACTCGATCACCACGGCCGAGCATGCCATCGCCATGATGTTCGCGCTGGCGCGCCAGTTGCCGGAAGCCGACCTCTCGACCAAGGCATCGAAGTGGGAAAAGAACCGCTTCATGGGCGTCGAGGTCACCAACAAGGTGCTGGGCCTGATCGGCGCGGGCAACATCGGCTCGATCGTTGCCGACCGGGCGCTGGGGCTGAAGATGAAGGTCGTGGCCTACGACCCGTTCCTGACGCCGGAGCGCGCCCAGACGATGGGCGTCGAGAAGGTGGAACTGGACGAGCTGTTCAAGCGCGCCGACTTCATCACGCTGCACACGCCGCTGATCGATGCGACCCGCAACATCATCAATGCCGACGCATTGGCGAAGATGAAGGACGGGGTCCGCATCATCAACTGCGCCCGCGGCGGGCTGGTCGATGAGGCAGCGCTCTACGATGCGCTGAAGTCGGGCAAGGTGGCGGGCGCGGCGTTCGACGTGTTCGTCGAGGAGCCGGCGCAGAACAACCCGCTGTTCGAACTCGCCAATTTCATCGCGACGCCGCACCTCGGCGCTTCGACCACCGAAGCGCAGGAGAACGTGGCGTTGCAGGTGGCCGAGCAGATTTCGGCCTACCTCAACACCGGCGAGATTGCCAACGCGCTCAACTTCCCGTCGATCTCGGCTGAGGAAGCGCCGCGGCTGACCCCGTGGGTGAAGCTCAGCGAAATGCTCGGGGCCTTTGCGGGCCAGTTGACCGAGGACCCGATCACGGCGATCAAGCTCGAGTATGAGGGCAATGTCGCGCTGCTCAACACCAAGCCGATGACGGCGGCGGCGGTGAACGGCGTGCTGAAGCCGCAGATGCCGACGGTCAACATGGTCTCGGCGCCGCAGATCGCCAAGGATCGCGGCATCAATGTCGAGGTTACCACCCGCGACCAGCAGGGCGCCTACGAGGGCTACATCCGGCTGACGGTGACGACCGGGAAGATGGAACGATCGGTGGCAGGCACCATCTTCGGCAATGGCAAGCAGCGCATCATCCAGGTGAAGAACATTTCCATGGAAGCGGAACTGACGCCGCAGATGCTCTACGTCACCAACGAGGACAAGCCGGGCCATATCGGCCGGCTGGGCACGCTGCTGGGCAACCTCGGCGTCAACATCGCCAACTTCAACCTCGGCCGCGCCGAGGTGGGCGGCGACGCCATCGCGCTGCTGTCGATCGATGGCACGGTCGGTGAAGCGCAGCTGAAGGAAATCGCGGCACTGCCCGGCGTCAAGCAGGCCAAGTCACTGGCGTTCTGAAGCATGAGCAAGCGCCTCGAGCAGATGCGGGCCAATCCAAGAGCGGATTGGAAGATCGCGGATGTCGAGGCGCTCTGCCGCGAGTTCGATCTGCTTTGCGAGCCATCGCGGGGAGGCAGTTCGCACTACAAGGTCAAACACCCGCCCAGCGGGTCGGTTCTGACCGTCCCCTTCAAACGGCCGATCAAACCAGTAACTGGTCGAACTCATCGATCGCGTGAGGGTGAAATGACCCAGCTCCGCTATGCCGTCATCATCGAGCCGCTGTCGGAGGACGATGGCGGTGGCTTCCTGGCGACCGTCCCGGATCTCCCCGGCTGCATGAGCGATGGCGAGACCCCCGAGGAAGCCATCGTTAACGTGCAGGACGCCATCCTGTGCTGGATCGAGGCGGCAGAGGACCTTGGCCGGCCAGTTCCGGAGCCCTCCAGAAAGGTCGCCTAACCCGGCTGGCCGCTGACTCCGACCCGGCGTGCGCTCCATTCGGCGAGGACGATGCCTGTGGCGACGAGGGCGGCGGCGAGGA
>CAMDAL010000341.1 GCA_945888565.1 Devosia equisanguinis
ACAGTCACGGCACACGAACCGCTGATAGCTGCCTTTACGTCCACGCTTGATCAAATCAGCACTCCCACAACGGGGGCAAACCATCCAACCCTCCTGCTCAAACCAACGCGCTGAGCAGAATCCTAAAAGCACCAATTGTAAACAGTCCCCCACAAGGGGTAGGTAGCGCAGCTTGCCGCGTCAGCGGCGTAGCGAAGCTAGGAGGGGGTGTCACCCGGCTCGGAGTCCCGCATCCCCCGGATCACTCCCGCCACCTCGGCAAACACCGCCGCATATGGCGCCCCATCCCGCCACACCAGCCGCAGCATTCGCCGCGCGCCCGGGCTCTGCAGGGCGTGCACCGCGATGCGCCCGCCCGTCGCTTCCTTGCGCAGCGCGATCGACGGCAGCAGCGTAACGCCCTGTCCATTGGCCACGAACTCGACGATCGTCGACAGCGACGTCGCCGCAAACGTCCGCCGCCCCGCTTCCCGCTCCAGCCCGCACGCGGCGATCGCCTGGTCGCGAAAGCAGTGGCCCTCGTCGAGCAGCAGCATCCGCTCGCCGACCGGCTCGCTTGCAGCCTCGCCCGCCGGCGTCGCCAGCACGAACTCGTCGGCGAACAGTTCCGCCGCCACCAGCTTCGGCCCGCCCGCCGGCAGCTCGGTCGCAATCAGCGCCACGTCGATGCTGCCGTCGCCCAGCCCATCGATCAGCGCATCGGTCCGGCTCTCGCTCACCGCAAAGCTGAGGTCCGGCAACTCGCGCGTCAGGGCCGGAAAGATGTCCGGCAGCAGATACGGCGCCACCGTCGGGATCAGCCCGAACCGCAACGCCCGCTCCGGCCGTCCGCGCTTGCCTGCGAGGAACGTCTCGAGCCCCTCTGCCTCCTCGATGATCCGCCGCGCTCGCTCGACGAACTCGCGCCCCAGCGGCGTCACCCGCACCGATCTGCCCAGCCGGTCGAACAGCGGCGCGCCACACACCTCCTCGAGCTGGCGGATCTGCTGGCTCAGCGCCGGTTGTGTCACATGGCATTTCTCCGCCGCCCGGCCGAAATGCCCCGCTTCCGCCAGTTCCAGCGCGTAACTCATCTGTCGCAACGTCATGTTCATAACCACACCTTATCGTGTCGGTTAGAACAATCAACTTGCCTAATCGCGCATGCGGACTAGAACGGTTCCAGAATTCCAGGAGATTGAAGATGGATGCGTCAAACGAAGGCAATGGCGGCAAGTGCCCCGTCCCCCATGGCGGCAGCCGCGCCCGCGGCAACCGTGACTGGTGGCCCACCCACCTCGACCTGTCGGTGCTGCACCAGCACTCCAAGGCCGCCAACCCGATGGGCGAGGCCTTCGACTACGCCGAGGCCTTCGCCAAGCTCGATCTCGCCGCGCTCAAGGCCGACCTCACCGCGCTGATGACCGACTCGCAGGATTGGTGGCCCGCCGATTTCGGCCACTACGGCCCGCTCTTCATCCGCATGGCCTGGCACTCGGCCGGCACCTACCGCATTGCCGACGGCCGTGGCGGTGGCGGCGAGGGCCAGCAGCGCTTCGCCCCCCTCAACTCCTGGCCCGATAACGTCAACCTCGACAAGGCCCGCCGCCTGCTCTGGCCGATCAAGCAGAAATACGGCAACAGCATTTCCTGGGCCGACCTGATGATCCTCACCGGCAACGTCGCCCTCGAGTCGATGGGCTTCGAAACCTTCGGCTTCGCCGGCGGCCGCGCCGACACCTGGGAACCCGCCACCGACATCTACTGGGGCAAGGAAGGCACCTGGCTCGCCGACGAGCGCTACAGTGGCGACCGTGATCTCGAGAACCCGCTCGCCGCCGTGCAGATGGGCCTCATCTACGTCAATCCCGAAGGTCCGGCCGGCAACCCCGATCCGCTCGCCTCGGCCCGCGACATCCGCGACACCTTCGCCCGCATGGCGATGAACGACGAGGAGACCGTCGCGCTGATCGCCGGCGGCCACACCTTCGGCAAGACCCACGGCGCCGCCGAGGCGACGCATGTCGGCGTCGAGCCGGAAGCCGCCGAGATCGAGCAGCAGGGCCTCGGCTGGGTGAACGCTCACGGCACCGGCGTTGGCGGCGACGCCATCAGCTCGGGCCTTGAGGTCACCTGGACCTCGACCCCCACCCGCTGGTCCAACAACTACTTCTGGAACCTGTTCGGCTACGAGTGGGAGCTCACAAAAAGCCCCGCTGGCGCCCACCAGTGGACCCCCAAGCACGGCATGGGCGCCAACTCGGTGCCCGACGCGCACGATCCGAACAAGCGTCACGCCCCGGCCATGCTGACCTCCGACCTCGCGCTCCGCGTTGATCCGGCCTACGAGAAGATCTCGCGCCGCTTCTTCGAGCATCCCGAGGAGTTCGCCGACGCCTTCGCCCGCGCCTGGTTCAAGCTCACCCACCGCGACATGGGTTCTCGCGCCCGCTACCTCGGCCCCGAGGTTCCGGCCGAAGAGCTGATCTGGCAGGACCCGGTCCCGGCCATCGACCACCCACTGGTCGACGCCTCCGACATCGCGGTCCTGAAGGCCGAGATCGCCGCCATCGGCCTCTCCGTTTCCGACCTGGTGTCCACCGCCTGGGCCTCCGCCTCGACCTATCGCGACAGCGACATGCGCGGCGGCGCCAACGGTGCCCGTGTTCGCCTCACCCCGCAGAAGGACTGGGAGGTCAACCGCCCGGCCGATCTCGCCCGCGCCCTCGCGGCCCTCGAAGCCGTCCAGGCGAAGTTTCAGGCTGGCGGCAAGAAGGTCTCGCTGGCCGATCTGATCGTGCTGGCCGGCAGCGTCGGCATCGAGCAGGCGGCAAAGGATGCCGGCCTCGACATCACCGTCCCGTTCACTCCGGGACGCATGGATGCCTCAGCCGAGCAGACCGACGCCGCCTCGTTCGCCCCGCTCGAGCCGGTCACCGATGGCTTCCGCAACTATGCCCGTGGTCCCGGCCGACTGTCGCCCGAGGAAAACCTTGTCGATCGCGCCCAGCTGCTCGGCCTCACCGCCCCGCAGATGACCGTCCTCATCGGCGGCCTGCGCGTGCTCGAAGCCGGCAAGCCCGGCCACGGCGTCCTCACCAAGCGCCCCGGCCAGCTGACGAACGACTTCTTCGTCAACCTGCTCGACATGCGCACCAAGTGGAAGTCGGCCGACGACACCCACGCCGTCTACGAGGGCGTCGATCGCACCACGGGCGAGCCGCGCTGGACCGCCACCCGGGTCGACCTGATCTTCGGCTCGCACAGCCAGTTGCGCGCCCTCGCCGAAGTCTACGGCCAGTCCGATGCGAACACCAAGTTCGCCAACGACTTCGTCGCCGCCTGGGTAAAAGTCATAAACGCCGACCGCTTCGACCTGCGGAAGTAGGGGCAGGGCAAGCAACATCGCCTCCCTCCCCCTTGTGGGGAGGGTAGCGCCGCTAGGTAAGCGACATAGCGGAGTGGGGTGGGGTAGGGCGGCCACCGCCGCCTCTTCACCTCCCCCTTCATGGAGGAGGCCGGGAGGGGGCCGTCCCGCCCAGAGCAAAACAACCCAGCCACCAACAGAAACCTGGTAACCAACAGTAACTGACGCTATATACGTGCCTACCAAGCGTATGGAGCCACCCGATGGAAACCTTCACCCCGCAGCCTGTTTCCGCCACGCCCACGGCCGTAAACTCCCACCGCTTCGAGGATGGCCCGCCGCGCAATTTCGAGGAGTGCAAGCAGGCCATCGTCCCGGTCAACGAGGTGCTGGCGCAGATCGGCGGCAAGTGGACCATGTATATCATCATGGCTCTCGGCCACGGCCCGCTCCGCTTCTCCGAGCTGAAGCGCAAGATCGACGGCGTCTCCCAGAAGATGCTGACCTCGACGCTCCGCGACCTCGAAAAGGACGGCTTCGTCTCCCGCAAGGTCACGCCCTCGATCCCGCCTCGCGTCGACTACGAACTCACCGAAATGGGCATCGAACTGCGCGAACCCATCTTCGTCCTCACCCGCTGGGCCAACGCCAACAACACCCGCATCGCCAAAGCCCGCGAAGCCTTCGCCGCAAGAGAAGCCGAGGAAAAGCGTCTGAGCTGGTAGCTCTCAAACCCGCGCCACCGCCCCCTTGCGCGCCACAAACACGATCTCCTGCAGGCTCAGCACCATCGGCTCCGTCCCGAACCGCTCATGCAACGCTGCCAGGGTCGCCGCGATCACCGCCTCCATATCGCCACCCCGCGCCCGGATATGGTCGCCGAGCGGATTGCCCAGCACCATGCTGCGCGCGAACAGCTCGGGGTCCGGCACCACCTTCTCGATCCGGTTCACCGAAATCGCGACGCTGGAGAAGCCCGCCTCCAGCAGCCCCGCCTTGATCGGATCGCTGGCGCTGCACGAGAACGGCACGGCCATGAACTGCGGCGGGTCATCAGGAAACAGC
>CAMDAL010000342.1 GCA_945888565.1 Devosia equisanguinis
CCTTCCGGAGAGGTTTATGGCCGTCGCCGAACCAACCACCGTCTCAGTCGTATCGACGACCAAACCCCGTCGCCGCCCGTTCTCGCTCGCCCGCATCGCCTCGCAATTGCAGGCGCTGCCGCTGTGGCTGATCCTCGGCTTCTTCCTGCTGCTGCCCATCCTGCTGCTGCTGATCGTCAGCTTCTGGGACTACGACTTCTCCGGCCTCTACCCCGATTTTCTCACCCTGAACTACGAGGACGTGCTGGGCAGTTGGGTCACCTGGAAGACCTATCTCAATACGCTGAAATTCGCCGCCATCGTCTGGGCCATCACGCTCTTCGTCGGCTTCTGGATCGCCTACTTCCTCGCCTTCCATGTGCGAAAGCCGACGACGCAGACGGTGCTGTTCCTGATCTGCACCGTGCCGTTCCTCACCTCCAACATCATCCGCATGATCTCGTGGATCCCGGTGCTCGGCCGCAACGGCCTCGTCAACTCCACCCTGATCCAGCTCGGCATCATCCCCGAGCCGATCGAGTGGCTGCTCTACTCCGATTTCGCCGTCGTGCTCGCCATGGTGCACCTCTACACGCTGTTCATGGTCACCCCGATCTTCAACACGCTGATGCGCATCGACCGCTCGCTGATCGAGGCGGCGCGCGACGCCGGCGCCAGTGCCTTCCAGATCCTGTGGACCGTCATCCTGCCGCTCGCAAAGCCCGGCATGGCCATCGGCACCATCTTCGTCGTCACCCTGGTGATGGCCGACTTCTCCACCGTGCAGGTGATGAGTGGCGGCCAGTCGGCCTCGGTGGCGCTGATGATGAAGAACCAGATGAGCCTGCTGCAATACCCGGCCGCCGCCGCCAACGCCGTGGTGCTGCTCGCCATCGTGCTGCTGATGGTCGGCGCCATCCTGCGCGTCGTCGATATCCGGAAGGAGCTCTGAGATGGGCGATAAACGCGGCCTCGGCTTCTACGTCCTCGCGGCGTTCTTCGGGCTCTTCGTGCTGTTCCTCTATGGCCCGATGTCGGCGATCTTCATCCTCAGCTTCCAGGGTCCGTCGGGCGGGCTCACCTTCCCGCTCAACGGGGTGTCGGTGCACTGGTTCTTCAACCTGTTCGAAAAGCAGGCCGTCGGCGATTTCGGCGCCAGCTTCTCGCGCTCGCTGATGCTCGGGCTGATGGTGATGGCAGCGACCGTCACCGTCGCGCTCCTCGCCGGCCTCGCCTTCCGCCGCAAGTTCCGCGGTGCGACGCCGCTGTTCTACCTCACCATCGCCAGCCTCGTAGTCCCCTCGATCATCGTCAGCCTCGGCATCGGCGTGCTGTTCCAGCAACTGGGGATCCGCCCGGCGTGGTTCGGCTCGGGCTTCGGCGCGCACCTCACCTGGACCCTACCTTTTGGCGTCCTCATCATGTTCGCCGTGTTCAACCGCTTCTCGCCGAGCTACGAGGAAGCCGCCCGCGACCTCGGCGCCTCGCCGTGGCAGACCTTCTGGCACGTGCTGCTGCCCATGATCGCCCCGAGCCTGATCGGCGTCGGCCTCTTCGGCTTCTCGCTCAGCTACGACGAGTTCGCCCGTTCGCTCCTCACCATGGGCACCTACAACACGCTGCCGCTCGAGATCTACGCCATGACCACCAACGTCACGACGCCGGTGCTCTATGCGCTGGGCACGGTGACGACGCTGTTCAGCTTCCTCATCATCGGTGGCACGGTCGGCCTCATCGCGCTCATCTCCCGCAAGCGGACCGGCTGATGCGGCTCCTCATCATCAACCCCAACACCACCGCCTCGATGACGGAAAAGGTCGGCCATGCCGCGACCCTCGTCGCCTCGCCCGGCACCGAAATCGTCGCCCGCAACCCATCGACCGGCCCCGCCTCGATCCAGGGCGTCGAGGATGGCGAGGCGGCCCTCCCCGGCCTCTTCGCGGAGATCGACAAGGCTGATGGCTTCGACGCCATCATCATCGCCTGCTTCGACGATACCGGCCTCTATGCGGCGCGCCAGCGCACGAAGGTCCCGGTGATCGGCATCGGCGAGGCGGCCTATCACTACGCCATGCTTGTGGCCGAGCGCTTCTCGGTCGTCACCACGCTTTCCGTCTCGATCCCGGTGATCCAGGAGAACATCATGCGCTACGGGCTCTCGGCCCGCTGCGGCAAGGTGCGCGCCTCCAACGTGCCGGTGCTGGAGCTCGAGCGCCCCGGCTCGGTGGCGCGCGAAACCATCTCCGACGAGATCGCGACGGCGCTCCTGCACGACAATTCCGATGCCATCGTGCTCGGCTGCGCCGGCATGGCCGACCTTGCAGCCGACCTGTCGGCCCGCCACCACGTTCCCGTCATCGATGGTGTCGCCGCCGCGGTAAAGCTCGCCGAAGGGCTGGTCACGATGCGGCTCGGCACCTCGCAGTCGGGACCGTTCCGGCGTAGCCTCACCGCATGAAGCTCGATATCCGGCCCATGAGTCGCGCCGATCTCGAAGCGGCGCTCATCTGGGCCCGCGACGAAGGCTGGAATCCCGGCCTCGACGATGTCGGCCCGTTCCTCGCCCAGGATCCGTCAGGCTTCCTGATGGGGTGGCTCGGCACCGTCCGCATCGGCTGCATCTCAGTGGTCAAGTACGGCACCGATTTCGCCTTCCTCGGCCTCTACATCGTCCATCCCGCGCATCGCGGCAAAGGCTACGGCAGGGCGATCTGGGATGCGGGCATCGCCAGCGCCCAAGGCCGCACCATCGGCCTCGACGGCGTTCCGGCCCAGCAGGAGAACTACGGAAAGTCCGGCTTCGCCTTCGCCTACCGGAGCGCCCGCTGGGGCGGCACGCTGCGCGGCCTCGTCGCCACGCGCTCCTATGTGCGCCCCGTCACTCCCGAGGACTTCGCGGCAGTCACCGCGTTCGACCGCCGCCATACCCCCGCATCGCGCGAGAACTTCCTCGCCGCCTGGCTCGCCCCTTCGGCCACCCGGCAGACCGAGGGCTACTTCGAGGACGGGCGGCTGCGTGGCTACGGCACCGTCCGGCGCTGCGTCACCGGCTGGAAGATCGGCCCGCTGTTTGCCGAAACTCCGGCGATCGCCGAAACGCTGCTGAGCACGCTCGTTACCTCCGCCGGCACCGACCCGCTGTTCATCGACGTACCCGGCCCCAACACCGCAGCCGTCGAAATGATGCGCCGCCTCGGCTTCACTCCGGCCTTCGAGACCGCCCGGATGTATCTCGGCCCCGCCCCCAGCCTGCCGCTCGAACAGGTGTTCGGCGTCACGACGCTGGAACTCGGTTAGGATCAAGGACTTCGCCCTTGGTATCGTGCACGCGCGTCATTGCCGAGGCTGCGCGACCCCCCTCGCCCGCATCATCGGGGTCAAGCCAGGCCCCCGCGTCTTCCCGACACTGGCGCGCCGCGCAGGGCACCCCATCGCCAACCGGGCTTCCCACCCGCGCCTATCCGTGGTGGCTTCGGCGGATGGCGCTCGATTTCATTATCTCCAACGCGCGGCTCGCCGGCTGGGATATCCCGGTCGAGATCGGCATTGCCGCGGGCCGGATCGCCGAGATCGCGCCCGTCATCGCCTCAGCCGCGCCACGTGACGATGCGGCCGGCGCGCTCGTCTTCGGTGGCTTCGTCGAGTGTCACATCCACCTCGACAAGGCCGGCATCCTCGGGCGCTGCCCGATCTGCGAGGGCACGCTGAAGGAAGCGGTAGCGCTCACCGCCCAAGCCAAGGCCGGCTTCACGGTCGCGGACGTGCGCGACCGCGCCGCCAAGGTCGTCGAGCAGGCCATCCTCCACGGCACGACGCGGCTCCGCAGCTTCGTCGAGATCGACCCGCGCGCCGGTTTCCGCTCGTTCGAGGCGCTGCTCGAGGTGCAGCGCGACTATGCCTGGGCCATCGACATCGCGCTTTGCGCCTTCGCCCAGGAGGGCCTGACGCAGGAGATGGCGACCTACGCCATGCTCGACGAGGCGCTCAGCGCCGGTGCCGCCCTCGTCGGCGGCTGCCCCTATACCGACCCCGACCCGGTCGCCGATGTCGGCCTCATCTTCGATCTCGCCGAAAAGCACGGCACCGCCGTCGATTTCCACGCCGATTTCGACCTCGACCCGGCCAACTCCATCCTGCCCGAGATCATCCGCCAGACCCGCGCCCGCGGCTTTTCCGGCCAGGTCGCCGTCGGCCACGTGACCAAGCTCGCCGCCATGCCGCCCGCCGAACTCGACCGTCTCGGCGCCGATCTCGCGGCCGCCGGCATCACCGTCACCGCCCTCCCCGCCACCGACCTGTTCATCCTCGGCAGCCTCGCCCCGCTGCAGCGCCTGAGAGAACTCGGCGTCGAGGTAACCCTGGGGAGCAACAACATCCTCAACCCGTTCACCCCCTATGGCGACGCCTCGCTGCTGCG
>CAMDAL010000343.1 GCA_945888565.1 Devosia equisanguinis
CGGGCTCAGGTCGTGGACGACTACCAGTCCGGCAAGCTGGCCCGCTGACCATGATCCCGCTGTTCAAGGCGTGGGGCTTCGTGGGCTCGCCCATCGGGCGGGCCCTCGGGGTCGGGCTGATCGCCATCGTGGCGCTCGGCTACGCCTACTTGAAGGGGGAGAAGAGCGGCCGGGCGGACAGCCAGGAGGCTGCCCTTCGCGCGCAGATCGAAACCCTCCGGGCCGACCTCCGCATCACCATGCGGGCGGCGGAGCAGGCGGCCGCCCAAGAGGCCGCCGCCGAGGCCCGAGCCACCACCCTCAACGAAAGGCTCACGACCTATGAAGATGGCCTTGCCGTCCCGCCTACTGGCAGCGGGTTTACTGCTGACGATGTGCGCGGCCTGCGCGAGCTCACGCGTTGAGCCCACGCCGGTCCTCGCCCGCGGCCTCCCCCCGATCCCGTCCTACATGGCCCCGGTGAAACCGCCCGAGCCAACGGTCGGGGCCGATCCGAAGGTGTTCGCCGGGCAGGCGCTGGTGGCGCTCGACAAGGCCAACGGCCGCTTGGTGTCCGCGCGCGCATGGTACGAGGGCGTTGCCCAAGACTACGCCGCGACCGCCGGGGGGATCCGCCGTTGACTGACCCGACCCCCTACATCTTCGGCGTCAAGGTCTCGACGCTTGTCGCCTCCGCGGTGATGGGCATCATCGCGGTGCTCCTCGACATCAAGCGGCACTCGGTGCTGACGGGCATCCTCGCTGTCGCGGCGGGGATGGGCGTCGCCGTCCTTGCAACCGATCCAATCGTGTCCGGGCTGCACCTCGACGGGACGTGGAGCCACGCGGTCGCGGGCGTGCTGGGGATTTCCGGCCGGAACCTGATCATTTGGGTGAGTCTGGTCAGCAAAGACCCGCTCGCCCTGTGGGATCGGATCAAAGGCACCCCGCCCAAGAAGTAGCGAACACCCGAGCTCGCCCTCGCTGTCGACATGTTAGCCGTTATCGAACGACCTCAAGCATTCCGGGCCTTTCCTCCCTGCCCTGCCGCCAGGGGGGTGGGGGGCAATTGGGAAAACGTCGGAACAACCCCATGCACAGTAGAAATGCCGGCTATCGCGCGGCCAATGCCTACGGTAAAATCTGCAGAAGGCGGCGAGTGAGCAGGAGCAGTAATGAGCGAGGTCGCCAAGGTCGTACCGAAGAAGCGTCCCATCACGGTCAAGGGCGATGTACTCCAAGTCGACGAAGCGGCAATGCAGGCGACCTTTGGAAGCGCAAATCCGGAGTTTGTCCTCGGGTTGGTTCGACAGCTCACGAACATCAGCAGCATTGGGGAAACACCCGATGAAGAAGGCTTAGCCTTCGTGACCGCAGTGGTCAGCGGCATCGAGCCACGCGACCAGCAGGAGGCGATGCTTGCCGGGCAGATGGCGGCGGTGCACAACGCCGTCATGACCACAGCGCGACAGTTGGCAATAGCGGTGGATGTCAGAAAGCGTGAGGTCATGGAGCGCTCACTCAACCGACTGACCCGCACCTACGCCATGCAGCTGGAAGCGCTAAGGCGGTACCGGAACGGCGGCCAGCAGAAAGTCATCGTCGAGCATGTCACCGTCAATCGTAAGCGATGTGCCGATCACACCGTTGCCGTGGGGTTCCGCGGGAGTAGTTCTCTGACCTTATTCTGTCGCTGGCCGCCGACGATGGCGCGGAGGGTCGTGGCGAGCCAGGCATAGGGATCAACGCCGTTGAGCTTGCAGGTTTCGATCAGCGAGGCGATGACGGCCCAGTTTTCGGCGCCGGCGTCGTGACCGGCGAAGAGCGCGTTCTTGCGGTTCAGTGCGATCGGGCGGATGGTTCGCTCAACGGCATTGTTGTCGAGCTGGACACCCGCAAGAACCCTCGCGGCTTTGACGGGGTCGTGATTCACTGATGTCGCCCGATCATGGAGCGTCATCATGGACCCGCATTCGCTATTCAGCCTGAACGATCATCTTGAGGCCCTGAGCCAGCATGGCGATCCGCTCGAGGTGCTGGAACGGACGGTAGACTTCGAGTATTTCCGTGGCTGGCTGGTCGAAGGGCTGGGTTACGGCGATGGCAGCAAGGGCGGCCGACCGCCCTTCGATCCGGTGACCATGTTAAAGATTCTGATCCTGCAGGCTCAGCACAACCTGTCAGACGCCCGCATGGAGTTCATGATCCGCGACCGGCTCAGCTGGATGCGGTTCCTGGGTTTCTCGCTGGGCGACCGCACCCCCGATGAGAACACCATCCGGCACTTCCGCAACCGGATGACCGAGACTGGCACGCTCAAGCGGGTGATGAAGGCCTTCGACTGGCAACTGCACAAGAAGGGCTACATCCCCATGTCGGGGCAGATCGTTGATGCCTCGCTGGTGCCGGCGCCCAAGCAGCGCAACACCGATGGCGAGCGGGATGCCATCAAGGCGGGCAAATCGGCTGATGAGATCTGGCCGGACGAACCGGCCAAGGCGGCGCAGAAGGACACCGACGCCCGCTGGACGCTCAAGATCGGCGGCAAGGTGCGCTACCGGCCAGACGGCACGCCGTTGCCCATGATCGCCGTCCCGGTGTTCGGCTACAAAAGCCATATCAGCATCGACCGGCGCCATGGCTTCATCCGGGCCGCGGCGGTGACCTCGGCATCCCATCCCGATGGGCGAATGCTGCGCCAGGTCATCGACCGGCAGAACACCGGCAGCGAGGTCTGGGCCGACAGCGCCTACCGCTCACAGAGCAACGAGGCCTGGATCGCCGATCGCCTGTTGATCAGCCGCATCCACCGGCGCAAGCCCAAGGGTAAGTCGATGCCGATCGCGACAGCGCGGGCCAATGCGGCCAAGTCCTCGATCCGGGCCAGGGTCGAGCATGTGTTTGCCCACCAGAAGAACCGCTTCGGCCTGTTCATCCGCACCATCGGCATTGCGCGGGCCGAGGCCAAGCTGACCCTGGCTAATCTGGCCTACAACTTCGATCGCCTCGTCTTCCATGAAAAGCGCGCGGCCACGCCATGAGTCTGCCCGGAATACCGGCAAACGCTCTTGCTGGCCGCTGCAGACCTTCAAAACGCAGCGCTAAATCCGGCCAAACACCGAATTCAGGCCCCCATCAAAGCATCGCCCGGTTCATCAACACGGTTTTTGCGGGTGTCCAGCTCGATGCGCCCATCGATCAGGAACAGCGCGAGGCCGGTCCAGTATTTGGCGATGTAGCCCAGTGCCTCTCCGAGGGGCGCTTTCGCCGAGACGCGGGTGCGATGGTGATCGAGCCATTCCCGTATCAGCGCAAGGGCCGGTGCTGATCGCTGCTGGCGAGCGGCAAGGCGGGCATCCGGGCTGAGGCCTCGGATGTCGGCTTCGATGGCGTAGAGCTCGCGGATGAGCCGCACCCCCTCTTGTGCAATCGGGGCGGTGCCGGCACGCGTGATGTCGATCAGCTTGCGACGGGCATGGGCCCAGCAATAGGCGAGCTGGATACCCGAACCGCCGCGGTCGGGCGCAATCAGTCGGTTATAGCCTGCATAGCCATCCACCTGCAGAATGCCGCTAAAGCCCTGCAATATCCGTTCGGCATGAAGGCCACTTCGGCCCGGGGCATAGGTGAAGGCAACACCGGGTGGTGCGGTGCCGCTCCAGGGCCGATCATCGCGGGCCAAGGCCCAGAAGTATCCGGTCTTGGTCTTTCGCGCCCCAGGATCGAGCACCGGGGCGCGAGTTTCGTCCATGAACAGCTTGGTCGACTGTTTCAGGTCCGCCATCAGGGCATCGTAGACCGGACGCAACTCGAAGGCGGCCCGACCGACCCAATCGGCCAGCGTTGAGCGATCCAGATCAACACCCTGGCGGCTGTAGATCTGCGCCTGGCGATACAGCGGAAGGTGATCGGCATATTTACTGATCAGGACATGGGCGACCATGGCTTCGGTCGGCAGCCCGCCAGGGATCAGCCGAGCAGGTGCCGGGGCCTGCACCACGCCGTCGGTGCAGGACCGGCAGGCATATTTGGGACGACGGGTGACGATCACCCGCAACTGGGCCGGGATCACGTCGAGCCGCTCGGAGACGTCCTCGCCGATGCAATGCAGACAGCCGCCGCAGCCACAGACCAGGCTTTCGGGCTCGATGATCTCCTCGATCCGCGGCAGGTGCTCGGGGAGCGAGCCACGGTTGGTGCTACGCGGCTTGGTCGGCCGCCGGGCGGCACGATCCTCGGCTTCTTCTTCGGCGTGGACTGCCGCAATGGCCGTTTCCAGATCCTCCAGCGCCAGCTCGAACTGGTCCGGGTCGCTCTTTTCCGACCGGCGCCCGAAGGCCGCCTGCCTGAACGTGGCGACCAGCTTTTCCAGCTGGGCGATCCGCTCGTCCTTGCGCTGATTGCGCGC
>CAMDAL010000344.1 GCA_945888565.1 Devosia equisanguinis
CTCGCTCACCGCCCTCCCCATTATCGAAACCCAAGCCGGCGACGTATCCGCTTACATCCCGACCAACGTCATCTCGATCACCGACGGCCAGATCTTCCTCGAGACCTACCTGTTCTTCCAGGGTATCCGCCCGGCGGTGAACGTCGGTATCTCGGTGTCGCGCGTGGGTGGTAACGCCCAGATCAAGGCGATGAAGCAGGTTGCCGGCTCGCTCAAGGGCGAACTCTCGCAGTACCGCGAGATGGCCGCCTTCGCGCAGTTCGGTTCGGACCTCGACGCCGCAACGCAGCGCCTGCTGAACCGTGGTGCCCGCCTCACCGAACTGCTGAAGCAGCCGCAGTTTGCGCCGCTGAAGCCGGAAGAGGAAGTCGCGGTGATCTTCGCCGGCGGCCAGGGCTACCTGGACGACCTGCCGGTCTCCAAGGTCGGCGATTTCGAGAAGGGCCTGCTCAGTGCGCTGCGCGGACGCCATGCCGACCTGCTGACGGCAATTGCCACCGAGAAGGCGCTGTCGGATGACCTCCGCGGCAAGCTCAAGGCTGCGATCGACGGGTTCAAGAAGACCTACGTCGCCTGAGACGAACACACTTCGCACGGCGCCGATGAGGGTGCCGTGCGGTCCATCCAGACGTGAAGCCGGTATACCGGTTTCAGCCTAGGGAGCCAGAGCGGCCCGATGCCCTCGCTAAAGGACCTGAAAAACCGGATCGCCTCGGTCAAATCGACCCAGAAGATCACCAAGGCCATGCAGATGGTGGCCGCCGCCAAGCTGCGCCGCGCGCAGGAAGCGGCGGAAGCCGCGCGCCCCTATGCCGAGCGCATGGGCAAGGTGCTGGCCGCACTTGGCACCGCCTACGCCGGGCGCGAGGACGCGCCCGTGCTGCTCGGCGGCAATGGCCAGGACAAGGTGCATCTGCTGGTCGTCGCGACCGGCGAGCGCGGCCTTGCCGGCGGCTTCAACTCGTCGATCGCTCGCCTTGCCCGCGATGCGGCGATCAAGCTGCTTGGCGAAGGCAAGACGGTCAAGATCCTGACCGTCGGCCGCAAGGGCAACGACATTCTGAAGCGTACCATGGGCGACAAGATCGTCGAGGCGATCTCGTTCCGTGAAGTGCGCACGCTGGGCTACGTGCAGGCTGCGCAGGTCGGCGAGAAGGTTCTCGCCATGTATGCGGCCGGCGAGTTCGACGTGGCGACGCTGTTCTATGCGCGCTTCCGCTCGGTGATCAGCCAGATCCCGACCGCGCACCAGCTGATCCCGGCGAAGTTCGAGACCGCTGAAGCGGAGCCCGAAGTGACTTCCAGCGGCGCGATCTACGAGTACGAGCCCGACGAGGAAGCCATCCTCGCCGACCTGCTGCCGCGCAATATCTCGGTGCAGATCTTCCGGGCGCTGCTCGAGAACAATGCGTCGTTCTTCGGCGCGCAGATGAGTGCGATGGACAACGCCACGCGCAACGCCGGCGACATGATCAAGCGGCTGACGCTGGTCTACAACCGGCAGCGCCAGGCGCAGATCACCAAGGAACTCATCGAAATCATCTCGGGCGCGGAAGCGCTCTGACGCCAACACTGGCGCGGAACCACGCGCCGACCAGAAAGTATGCGGGCCCGAGCGCCCGGGAAGGAACGAGGTAAGTCCATGGCTACTCAAGTTACGACGGGCAGAGTTTCCCAGGTCATCGGCGCCGTGGTGGACGTCACCTTCGACGGTCACCTGCCGGCCATCCTGAACGCGCTCGAGACCACCAACAATGGCAGCCGCCTGGTGCTCGAAGTCGCCCAGCACCTGGGTGAGAACGCCGTCCGCACCATCGCCATGGACACCACCGAAGGCCTCGTGCGCGGCGCCCCGGTGAACGACACCGGCGAGCCGATCTCGGTGCCGGTGGGCGACGAGACGCTCGGCCGCATCATGAACGTCATCGGCGAGCCGATCGACGAAGCCGGCCCGGTCAAGACCGCCAGCCGTCGCGCCATCCACCAGGAAGCCCCGAGCTTCACCGAGCAGGCGTCGGAAGCACAGATCCTCGTGACCGGCATCAAGGTGGTGGACCTCATCGCCCCCTATGCTCGTGGCGGCAAGATCGGCCTGTTCGGCGGCGCCGGCGTGGGCAAGACCGTGCTGATCCAGGAACTGATCAACAACGTCGCCAAGGCGCACGGTGGTTACTCGGTGTTCGCCGGCGTCGGCGAGCGTACCCGCGAAGGCAACGATCTCTACCACGAGATGATCGAATCCGGCGTGAACAAGGACCCCAAGGAGAACAACGGCTCGACCGAAGGCTCCAAGTGCGCCCTGGTGTTCGGCCAGATGAACGAGCCGCCGGGTGCCCGTGCCCGCGTCGCGCTGTCGGGCCTCACCGTCGCCGAGCACTTCCGCGACCAGGGCCAGGACGTGCTGTTCTTCGTCGACAATATCTTCCGCTTCACCCAGGCGGGCGCCGAAATGTCGGCGCTGCTCGGCCGCATTCCGTCGGCCGTGGGTTACCAGCCGACCCTTTCGACCGACATGGGCGCGCTGCAGGAACGCATCACCACCACCAACAAGGGTTCGATCACCTCGGTGCAGGCCATCTACGTGCCCGCCGACGATCTGACCGACCCGGCCCCGGCCACCTCGTTCGCCCACCTTGACTCGACGACGACGCTGAACCGCGCCATCTCCGAGAAGGGCATCTACCCGGCCGTCGATCCGCTCGACTCGACCTCGCGCATGCTCTCGGCCAACATCGTCGGCGAAGAGCACTACAACACCGCCCGCGAGGTGCAGCAGATCCTCCAGCGCTACAAGGCGCTGCAGGACATCATCGCGATCCTGGGCATGGACGAGTTGTCCGAAGAGGACAAGCTCACCGTGGCGCGTGCCCGCAAGGTCGAGCGCTTCATGAGCCAGCCGTTCCACGTCGCCGAGGCCTTCACCGGCGCGCCCGGCGTCTTCGTGCAGCTCGAAGACACCATCAAGGGCTTCCGTGGCCTCGTCGATGGCAAGTACGATCACCTGCCGGAAGCTGCGTTCTACATGGTCGGCACCATCGAAGATGCCGTCAAGAAGGCGCAGAAGCTCGCCGCCGCCGCCTAACGGCAGCACCTAGACAATCGGGCTCGCGCGAGCGCGGGCCCAATGCTTACGAGGCAGGACCATGGCCGAAGGCGTCAAACTCGAAATCGTCTCGCCCGAGCGGCTGCTGCTGTCGGAGACCGTGAAGTCGGTCACCGTACCGGGCGTCGAAGGCTACTTCACTGTGCTGGGCGACCATGCGCCGTTCATGACCACGCTGCGTCCGGGCTTTGTCACGGTCACGGACACGTCCAACGTCGCCCACGTCTACTACGTGCGCGGCGGCTTTGCCGACGTGTCGCACGAGGGCCTGACGCTGCTGGCCGAAGAGGCCGCAGACATCGCCCAATTCGATCGGAGCAAGATCGAGGGGCTGATCGCTGCCGGCCTCACCGCGCTCCAGGCGACCAACGTCGCCGATGAAGAGATGCGGCTGCAGCAGGAGATCGATACCTGGCGCAACCTGCTGCTCGAAGCCGCAAGCACCAGCGGCCCGGCGCACTGACGCCAGCCATCACCAGACTTTTCAACGGCTCCCAGTACAACCGATCAATCGATCGAGTGGCCCGTCAGTAATCCGTCTTCTGCGGCCGCCCCGGCGAGCCTGGCGAGCTGCAGCGGCGTGAGTTCGCCCATCGATCGGTTGAACAGCAGACACGACATCACCTCGTCCTCCGGCAGGCTGGGGTTCGAGGAGAAGCCAATGGCGAGGTCGGATACCCGTCCGGTGAACATCGAGATGCACCGTGATGTCGTCGCCCTGCATGCTGGCGCGGAAATCGAGGTAGGGGTCGAGATCGCCCACCAGCGTCACCTGACCCTGTTCGAAGGTGGCACGCTGGCCAAGGCGGATATCGTTGACAGAACCGGTGAGCCTTACCCGCCCGCCCACCTCGGCATCGAGGCTACGGCCACGTACGAAGATCCCGTTGGCCGCTTCAACTGTGACGTCGAGCTGGTTGGCCGACGGGCGTCCACTTGCGGACACCCGCAAGCTGCTCGCCGGCAGTAGGACCGCCGACAAGCTGACCGAGATTCAAGCCGCTTGCGACGACACTGGCCGACGGCACAGCCTAAGTCCGGGTTTCATCACCCCAACCAGCGCTGCAGGAACGGCCTCCGCATCGCCAGAGCGCCCGCAAGACTCCACGGTCATCGGCTGGATCGCCTAGGTAGTGGACTCATAAGCGCGCATTTGGATACGAACTGAAGCGAGCATGACGGCTGCGAGGAAGTTTCGGGCGAGCTTGTCGTAGCGTGTGGCGATGCGCCTGAAGTGTTTGAGTTTGTTGAAGAAGCGTTCGATCAGATTGCGC
>CAMDAL010000345.1 GCA_945888565.1 Devosia equisanguinis
GTCCGTCCGCCGAACCGAAAACGCCGGGTAAAACGGCCAAAACGGCGGAAAACCGACCTCAATGAGCCCTCAATCCGGTTCTCTACGCCGTCATGGCGCTCGGAAGCGCGGCGACCTTCAAGCCGCGCCTATTGGGCGACAGGCTCTGAAACTCGTTCATCCACGCTTTGAGCGAGGTGTCTGCGAGTGGCCGCAATTGATGCGGATTTGAGCGGCGGTGTCGGAGGCTTGGTAACGTTTGACACTGCCGCCTTCGGACGGCGCCCGAAGCATGATGGCGGCGGGGAGCGGAATGGAGTAGCAAGCCCAGCAGCGCACCGAGTCTCCCTGCCAATGGCCGAGTTGCTTCCTCCCCTGGTACCCGTGAAGGGCTCCAGCCCGTTCATCAGCGGCCTCGGCATAGCCCAGATCTGTTCATGGGGTTCGCTCTACTACAGCTTTCCGCAGATCGCGGTGGCGATGGAGAAGGATCTCGGCTGGAGCAGCACGGAACTCTACGGCGCCGCCACGGCGGGGATGCTGCTCTCTGCCCTCGTGGCTGTCCCAGCGGGGAGCGCGATCGATCGTGGACACGGACGCTGGGTGATGGCGGGAGGGGCGCTGCTGGCCGGGCTGCTGCTGCTCGGCTGGAGCATGGTGACCGATCTGCTCTGGTTCTACGTCTTCGTCGGCGGTATCGGCGCGATGCAGGCCGCGACGCTCTACGAGCCAGCGTTCGCGGTGATCGCACGCCGCGCCGGACCACTCCACGCCCGCTCGGGCATCACTGCGCTGACGCTCTGGGCCGGGTTCGCCTCAACGGTGTTCTTCCCGCTGGTCGAGTTCCTGCTGGGGCATATCGGCTGGCGCGGGACGCTTCAGGTGCTCGGCGGCATCAATATCGTCGTGTGCGCCGGTCTGTACCTCATCGTCATCGACTCGCGCCGGGACCAGTACCGGCCGACGCATTCCACCGGAAAGGGTCGGAACGGGGCGCTGCTGGCTGCACTCAAAAAGCCGGTGTTCTGGGCGCTTTCAGCGTCCTTCGCTGCCTTCGCCGTGTTCTTCTCGGCACTGACCTATCACCTCTACCCGCTGTTCCAGCAGCGTGGCCTCGATCCCACCGGGATCGTCTTCGCGATCGCGCTGATCGGACCGGCGCAGGTCGGCGGCCGCCTGCTGATCAGCCTGTTCGCACCGAAGGTCACCGGAGCGCAGCTTGGGGCGGTGGTGGTGCTGTGCTTCCCGGTGAGCGTACTGGTGCTGCTCTTCGGCCCAAACCAGCTCTGGGTCGCCTGCCTTGCGACTGTCATCTATGCCATCGGCACCGGCGTCATGACCATCGTGCGCGGCATCGTCATTCCCGAAATGATCTCACGCGAGGGCTACGGGGCAATTTCGGGCGCCATCAGCGCCTGCATGCTGCTCGCCCGCGCCGTCGGGCCGCTGGCCGCCGCCTGGATCATGCTTGCCACCGGTGGCTATACCGGCACGCTCATCGCCAGGTTGGTGGTGGCGGTGGTCATCGTGGTCTGTTTCTGGGCTGCGGCGTTGGCCGCCCGGCCGGCCGCTGAATAGGAAAGGCCCGGGATTGCTCCCGGGCCCCTGCTCTGTTTGCTGCCGTGGTTAGCTCAGCGCAGCATGGCGCGGGCTTCGTCCGGGCCGAGCGGCGCCGGGCGCTCGCAGGTGGTCGAAAGCGTGATCACCTGGCCGGTCTCGCCGGCCTTGAGGATCGAAGTCATCACATCGACGGCGTGCAGCGCCACATCGAGTTCGCAGCGCGCGTGGCGGCCGGTTTCGGCGGCGGTCAGCATGTCCGACAACCCGGCATTGCGGTAGTTGGCGCGCGGGTTTGGCTTGTCGAGGTCCTGGTTGGCGACCCCGAACGGGTGATCCCACGGGGTCACCTTCTCCTTGGTGGCAGCGCGATCGGTGATCGTCACGTCGCCGTTGAAGAAGTTCGGATCAGGCACGTAGACCGAGCCTTCCGTACCGTAGAGCTCGATACTGTGGTGGCCGTGGCTCGCTACGTCCCAGCTGGTGCCGAGCGTGACGATGGCTCCCGAGTGCAGTTCGAGAATCGCGTGGATGGTCGTCGGCGTGCCGACCTTGACGAAGGTGCCCTTGAACGGACCTTCGGCTGTCACTTCACGCTCGGTGCGCGCCATACTGGTGAAGGCGGAGACGCGCTTCACCGGGCCGGCGAGGTTGATGAGGTTGGTGACGTAGTACGGGCCGAGATCGAGGATAGGGCCGCCGCCGGGCTGGAAGAAGAAATCGGGATTGGGATGCCAGTGCTCCATGCCGCGGCTCATCACATGCATGGTGCCCGAGGCGATGCGCCCGAGCTGGCCGGACTCGATGATGCTGCGCGCCTGCTGGTGTGCGCCGCCGAGGAACGTATCGGGGGCGGAGCCGACCTTGAGGCCATACTCGTCGGCCAGCGCCTTGAGCTTGATTCCCTCTTCGACCGACAGCACGAAAGGCTTCTCGGAATAGGCGTGCTTGCCCGCCGACAGGATGTCCTTGCTCACCGAGAAATGCGCGGCGGGAACCGTGAGGTTCACGATCACGTCGAGCTCGGAGTTCTTCAGCAGCTCGTCGGGGGTCTGCGCCGCGACATTGTATTCGGTGGCGCGCTTCTTCGCGGCCTCCGGGATCACGTCGGCGACGGCGCGGACTTCGAGGTTCTTGAACAAGGGCGCGAGACGCAGGTACGCGGCCGAGATATTGCCGGCACCCATGATGCCGACGCCATAGACTTTTGCCATGATCAGGCTCCGAGGGCTTTGATGGTGGCGATCGCACGCGACGCGAAGCGATCGATATCGTTGGGATTGTCGTGCTCGGCGATGAAGTAGCCGGCGCGGGTCTTGTTGCGGATGATCGGCCACAGCGACTTCCAGTCGATGGTGCCGTGTCCGGCATCGGCCCAGCCGCCCTCGTCATCGGCAGTGCCGGCGGGGGCGATGTCCTTCACGTGCAGGGCGATGATGCGCTCGCCATTGGCCTCGAGCCATGCAGCCGGGTCGGCGCCGCCGCGGACGATCCAGGCGACGTCCGCCTCGCAGGCGACGGCGGGAGCGGCCTCCAGCAGATAGTCCATGCCGAAGCGGCCGTCATAGCTGACGAACTCGAAGTCGTGGTTGTGGTAGCCGAAACCGAGGCCGGCATCCTGGAACGGCTTGCCGATCTTCTGCAGCTTTTCGCCGAATTTCTGCCAGCCACTGGCCGACAGCGGACGCTCGAGCGGCGCCAGCCAGGGGCAGACCACCACCTTGATACCCAGCGTCTCGGCGAGCTTCAGCGTCTTGTCGGTATCCTCGAGGTCGCCGAGCGAGATGTGCGCCGTCGGCATGGTGAGGCCGTTCGCATCGAGCAATGCCTTCAGCGCCGCCGGATCGGGATTGGCATAGAGCGCGCCATAGCCTTCGACCTGGGTGTAGCCAAGCGCCGCGACCTTCTTCAGCACGTCGGCCAGCGGATAGTTTCGGGCGCTGTAAAGCTGGAAACCGATATCCATGAGAATGCTCCTCCGAGTTACTTCCAGGCGTTGACCGCGGCCAGCGAGCGGCTGGCAAAGCGATCGACGTCGGCGGGATTGTCGTGCTCCATCACCCAATAGCGGGCATTGGTGCCGGTCTTGATGGCATTGGAGAGCGCCTGCCAGTCGAGCGTGCCGTGGCCGACATCGGCCCAGCCATCCTCGTCGGCATTCTGTCCGGCCGGAGCAATGTCCTTGACGTGCACCGCATTGATGCGGGCACCATAGCGCTTGATCCACTCGAGCGGGTCCTGCCCGCCCTTCACCACCCAGGCGACGTCCATTTCCCACTCGTTGTGGGCGGCGGTCGAGAGCAGGATGTCCATTGGCAGCTTGCCGTTGGGCAGCGGCTGGAACTCGAAATCGTGGTTGTGCCAGCCGAAGCCGAAGCCGCGCTTGCGGAACGCCTCGCCGAGCTTCGCCAGGGTTTCGCCGAGTTCGACCCACTTGGATTCCGGCTGGTTGAGCCGCTCTTCCTTCGGGATCGCCGGGCAGTAGAGATACTTGATCCCCAGCGTCTCGGCGGTCTTCAGCGCCGTGTCGGTATCGAGCAGCTGCGCGAGACCGAAATGGCCGGTCGGCATGGTCAGCCCGTACTTCTCGAGCGCGGCGGCGAGTGTGTCGGCCTCGGCGTAGAGCCCGCCGAAGCCTTCGACCTGCTTGTAGCCAAAATGGCTCAGGCGGCCGAGGACACTGTCGAGCGGCGGAAAATTGCGGGCACTGTAGAGCTGAAACGAGAAATCCATTGGACTGGCCTCTTTGCGGTAAAGCACCCTCGCCGGGGATTCCCGGGCGGGTGGCGTCCGATTGGGTTGGGCTTTTTACACCGGCTCCGGCCGC
>CAMDAL010000346.1 GCA_945888565.1 Devosia equisanguinis
AAGCAATCTGGGGTGCCGTCGCCGTATCCTAAGCGGGCTGGATTGGGCCTTCGGACTGGTCGACCAGGCTATCATTCTGGAAGACGACATCGACGCTCATCCGTATTTTTTCAGTTGGGCCGGTCGCCTGCTCTCCATGTATGCGGAGCGTGACGATGTAGCGATGCTCTCTGGCCACAACCCCTTGGTCCGGTGGCCCCGTGTGGCGCCATTCACCGCTGGGATTCCGAGCCGCCGCGGCGGCATCTACGGCTGGGCAACGTGGCGCCAAAAATGGCAGGCCGTCCAGAAGACCAGCATCGGCGGGTCGGCCAGTATGGCGGCGGCTGATGTCGCCGCCTGCGGTTTCGAACCGGTCCTCGGGGCGCTTTACACGTTCTATCTCGAACAGGCGCGCAAGGTACCCTACCTGTCGTGGGACGTTGATTGGTCGCTGCGGATGGCGATGTCCGGACGCATTTCGATCGTCTCTCCGGTCAATCTCGTGCACAATCTGGGTCTCGGTCCCGACGCGACCATCACCAAGGATGGCGATGACATGCTGTTCTTTCTCCCGCGCCCGACGGGCCAGGATTCCATCGCGAGCGAATGCTTGCTTGGTCCCGCCCCTCTTCGCCAGCTACCGGCAGGCGATGAAGATCGGGTCTTCGACCGCGCCCGCGTACTGATCGAGCTTCTGGTTCGCACCCGCGACCCTGCGATGGCAAGACGTCTGGCTCGCCGCGACGATCTTCCGCTAGATGGAGGGATGCGATTGCATCTTCTGCCATTCCGCCATGGTGGCGAGACCCGCGGCTGGATCGAACACCTCGCTGGCGAAGGTGTTGACACTGCGGCCGTCCAGAGGTGGCGGCGCGCCTTGGCGGACGGCAACGAACCGCCGGTAGTCGGGATGAGCCGGTGACGCCCTCAGCCGGCATCTCCGTCGTTGTCGTGAGCTTGAACTCCGCGGCGACGATCGGCGCCGCACTCGACAGTCTCATTGCAGCGCGGGAGCGTCTTGCCGCAGGGCATCTCGAGGTAATCCTAGTGGACGGCGGCTCTCAAGATCGCACGGTCGAGCATGCCGCCTCACGACGGAGCGGATTGCCAGGCCTCAGGATACTCCAACAGACGTCACGAGGTATTGCCGCGGCGCGCAACGAAGGCATACGCGCGGCTTCCTCTGAATTCATCGGATTTTGCGATGCCGATGACGCCTGGACATGCGACGCGCTCTCGGTGCGTCCGGAGGCTCTGCAACGCGACGCCCGGGCTTGGGGCGTGACCGGGCAGGTTAGCTTCGTCTCCGTCGAGGCTGCGGCACCGGGCGCTCCTGCTCGGCGAGCGGCCGGCTCGATCCACGCCGGCTACACGCCCGGCGCTATTCTCCTGCGCAGGGAGGCCCTGGAGCGGGCTGGAACATTCGACGAGAGCCTGCGGATCGGCGCCGATGCCGATTGGATCCTGCGTGCGTCGCAGACGATGGGGCCGCTGCTCGTTCTGCCTGAAACCGTTCTGGAGAAGGGCGTTCGCGCTGGCAGCCTCTCAACCGATGTCGAGGCCTACCGGATGGAAATGCTCCTCATCGCCCGTCGCTTCCTTCGGCGGGCACGCACTCACGATGGTCCATGAAGATCCTACACGTCATTCCGCGCTGGATCGGTGGGGGCCCCGAGCGCGGCATACTGGAAATCGCCAGGCATGACCGGGCTCTCCCAGGCGCGATAGAGCGCAGAGTGGTCGTGCTCGACAAACCCGTTTCCGCGCCGCTCCTCGTCATGGCGCGCCGACTGGGCATCGTTTTGGTCACTGATACCGATCCGGACCGGCTGGCCGGCGAGATCGAGGCCGCCGACATCGTCGAGATCACCTACTGGAATCACCCGCTGCTGCTCGATCTTCTGCGTAAGCCGCTCCCGGGAGCGCGTTTCCTGGTACGGTCGGCCATCGCCGGCAACACGCTTCCGCATGTTCTCTTTGGCGATCTCGTCGCATTCCCCGATGCATGGGTTCTATCGGCGCCGCCGGGACATGGAGCGGTCCTTGGTTCACATTCCCGTGTCACCCACATCCCGGCCCTTGCGGACATGACCCGACTGTCGGGTTATTCCGCGAGGCCCCACGGCGGCATACGCATCGCCTATCTTGGCGGCATGTTCGCGACGAAGCTCCACCCGAACTTTGCCGACATCGTCGCGCAGACGAGTGTCGCGGGTATTCGGTTTGATCTCTTCGGAGATTCGGATGCCGCGACTCTCGAAAGCCTGAGGAGTGCCCTGACGGCGCGCGATGTGCTGGAGCGCGTCACCTTCCACGGCCATGTCGAGAACATCGCCGACGCCTTTGCCGAGGCGGACATCTTCGCCTACCCGCTCACCCCCGGCAGTTACGTGACGAGCGAGAAGGCGCTGCAGGAGGCGATGTGGGTCGGCGTTCCACCGGTCCTCCTCGAAGGCACCGCGGCGTCAGGCTGGATCGATCATGGAGTCACCGGCTTCATCGCCCGCGACATCGCCGACTTCGCCCGCATTCTCGAGCTGCTCTCGGCGGACCCAAAGCTCTGCCGTCGTATCGGGGAGGCCGCCCGCGCCGAAGCGAGGCGCCGTTTCGACCCGGCTCGCAACGCCCTCGCGATGGCCGAAGTTCTTTCCGGACTCCTGCTGCTGCCCAAGCGTTCGCACCCTCCGCTGCCGGGCGCCGGTCTGTCCGCGGCCGATCGCTTTCTGCATTCGTTGGGAGATGCTGCCCCGCTGTTCCTGGAGATCGTTGACGTCGCTTCCGACCCGCGGCCGCCATCGGCAGCCTGGAATCCCGACATCTTGCTGCGCGGTGAGGGCGGCATTGTGCACTATACAAATACCTTCCCCGACGATGACAGGCTGCGTCAATGGGCAGATGCTCTTGGCAGAAGACGGGCCTGACAGAACAACACGGCGCTAGTCCCTCCGTTGCGTGTCTTCGGTGCGGCACTACAACACCCAGCGCGCGCACTCGTGGTTAGGCTATTGGCTACCGGCACCAGAGGCGCTCGTCTGGCTCGAACCACAGCTGCATCAAGTGCTCGAACTGGAACACTATCGACAGTGTGCCGCGGTCGCGTCTGCATTACAGCAGGGCGTCCTCTGGCGTTGCACTCCTAAATTCACCGACGGTCATGACCACAGCGAGGCGCAGGCTTTCCTTGGACTGGTGAGGCTCCGGAAGAAGCATGGTCTGCCCGATCCTCCGAACCCCTGGGCAAAGCCCAACCCGATCACCGGCAAGCCCATCGTGCCCGCTGACTTCGACGCCATGCTCGAAGAGCAGGTTGCCAAGCAGGAGCGGCGCGACAGGCTGAACGATCGGGACGCAGCCTGATGACCAGCACTGTCCGGCTGCCGCCACCGAAACCCTGCAGGTCGATTGGATCGTGCAGCTCCGCTGATGGCGGTAAACCGCACCAGACCATATTCGCTACGGGAACGATCACCGACTTGACCACAGACGACACGCTTCTGGTATTTCGCGCTGCCGGCTATCAGATGCTGAACCGCCCTCATATCGCTCTACGCATTGAGCAGCTTCGCCAGGCCGCCATCAAAAAGAGCCACGCAACCGTCGGCACGATCCTCAAGGAGATAGATGAGGCCCGCGAACTGGCGATGGAAATCGAGCAGCCCGCCGCCGCTGCAACAGCCAGCATGAGCAAGGCGCGGCTCGCCGGGTTCCTCAAGCCCGAGGCCAAGCTGCACCTCGGTGGCGTCAGCGTGAACGTCATGCTCACGGCAGCCGACGTGTCGGTGTGCTGATGACCTTCCGCCTCACCCAGCGCCAAGAACTGCAGTCCCAGATAGTGGCGTCCGACGCCACGCACATCATGGCCTATTGGCGGCTCGTGCTCGGTCAGTTGGTTCCCCGCACCACAAGAATGACCATCGCCCCCCTCTACGCGTCTGCTGCTGGTTCATTAGACGTACCGGCATCGTTGGCAGTGGCCCCGTTCGTTTCCTCAGCGTCGCCGAGAACCAAGACGGGCCCTCGTCTCCCAAGGCCGATGTGGCCCTCGATCTTATCCAAGACCTGTTCGACCTCCTCCTCGTCAGAGCCGTCCATGATTGCGTAAAATGCTTCCGCGAGAACGCCTTTAAGCACCTGATGTGAAATGAGGCGAACGCCCGTCGCCTCATCAGCAACCTCCCGCGCGGCGATACGGCCCACCCGCTCCCCTTCTTCAAAAGCTACTATCATGAACTTATCGCCGTCGCGGACCAGCCGGTCCGACGAGGTGTCGGCCAACTCTTCAAGCTCTTTGATTTTCTTCAGATGTCGGTCGCGTACCATCAGGAGGACGACGACAAGCTTCGC
>CAMDAL010000347.1 GCA_945888565.1 Devosia equisanguinis
AGATGGTCGATCAGCGCCCGCACCTTGCCGGCGAGGTGCCGCCGGTGCGGGTAGACCGCCGTCAGGCTCGGCCCCTCCGGCATCCGGTCTTCCAGCACCCGCACGAGTCGGCCCACCGCAATGTGCGGATCGGCGAGATAGGTGGGCAATACGGCAAAGCCGAGACCGGCCAGCGCCGCCTGCAGCGAAGCGACCGGCGAGTTCACCCGCGCCTGCCCCGTCACGGGCACCGAGATGGGCTGGCCGTTCTCGATGAACCGCCAGGAACTGGCGATGTTGGTGTCGAGCACGCAGGGCATGCCGCGCAGCGCCTCGCCCGATTGTGGAGTACCGACCCAGGCGATCAGCCCCGGCGATCCACAGATCACGTGCCGCATGTCGGAAATCTTGCGCGCGATCAGCGATGAATCGCTGAGCGTAGTGATCCGCAGCGCCACGTCGATCCCCTCCTCGACGAGATCGACGAAGCGGTCCTCGAGCCTCAGGTCCACCGACATCATCGGGTTCTTCGCGATGAACGCGAAGATGGCCGGCGCCAGCGTCGTCTCGCCGAGATTGCGCGGCGCCGACACCCGCACCAATCCGCGCGGCTCCGCCGTCTGGTCGGAGATCGTCGCATCGAGATCGTCGAGCTGCTGCAACAGCGCGCTCGCTTCGCGATAATACGCCTCGCCCGCCTCGGTCAGCCCGAGCTTGCGGGTCGTCCGGTTCATCAGCCGCACACCGAGATAGTCCTCGAGGTCTGTGACATATTTGGAGAGCAGCGCCTTCGACTTGCCGTGCTGCCGCGCCGCAGCCGAAAACCCGCCGGCGTCGAACACCTGCACAAAGGCGCGGATGCGGCCCAGATCCTGGCTCATCGTCGGTCCCAGTCGCAAAAAGTTGCCGGCAAGCCTTGCGGCCCCGCCAAGCCATAGGTCATCTGGAATCGCCGAACAATGCCGCCGGCGCGGCGTTTCTGTTTCGTTGGCGCTTTGTCGATAGGATGGGCCAAATGCCGTTCGAGCCTGCTCAAGAGGCCATCTACCCGCCCATGTCCAAACCGAAAGCGCGCTCCACGCTGTATCGCCTGATCGAAGCCGGCCAGTTGGCCCGCCGCGCCCTGCTCGTGCCGCTGCTCGACCGCAACCTCGAACCCGGCGACGACGCCATCATTTTCGCGCTGCGCTCCCGCCTCGGTGCCACCGAGGCAGCGCTGGCCGAGGAACTGCAACTCGATGCCGCCGCCCTCGACCCCCGCCTCGCCCGCCTCGCCGAGCGCGACCTCATCACCCGGCAGGCTATCGGCCCCGATCTCGTGCCCGGCCTGGCGCTGACCGAGCGCGGCGAACGCATCTGCGAAGTCCTCTCCGCCAACTGGGACCAACTCGAAGGCGCCCTCTTCGGCGAACTCGACGACAAGCAGCGCAAGAAGCTCGACAAGACCCTCAAGCGCTTCGTCGACCTGCTGCGGCTGTAGCTACCGGTTCCCCACCCGCTTCTCGATCATCATCACCGCCGTCACTACCACGAAGGCGAAGACCACCATGCCCGCGGCGAGGATGTGGGCGCTGCCCCATTCCAGGCGCTCCACGTAGTCGTAGATGGCGATCGACAGCACCTTGGTCTTGCCCGGAATATTGCCGCCGATCATCAGCACCACGCCGAACTCGCCGACAGTATGCGCGAAGGTGAGCACCGCGCCGGCGAGGTAGCCGCTGCGCGCCAGCGGCACCGCGACGCGGAAGAAGGTCTGCCGGCGGGACGCCCCAAGCGTATGCGCGGCTTCGATCGGTTCGTCGCCGAAGGCCTCGAACGCGTTGCGGAGCGGCTGCACCATGAAAGGCAGCGAGTAGATGATTGAGCCGAACACCAGCCCCTCGAACGAGAAGGCCAGCGTCCGCGCCCCCCACAGCGAGGCGAGCGCCCCACCGGGGCCGTTCGGTCCGAGCGCGATCAGCAGGTAGAAGCCGAGCACGGTCGGGGGCAGCACCAGCGGTAGTGCTACCACCGCCGCCACCGCCTCCTTGCCGCGCCAGGTCGATCGGCACAGCCACCAGGCGATCGGCGTCGCGATGACCACGAGCAATGCCGTTACCACCAGCGCAAGCGTCAGCGACAGGAGGACAGGCGCCATGATCTCGTCAAGGCTCAGCATGCATCACCGCGCAAAGCCCTTCCGCCTCACCGGGCCACCTCGTAGCCGTAGGTGGTGATGATGGCGGCAGCTTCCGGTCCTTTCAAGAACGCGATGAAGGCACGGGCTACCGGATTGCCCTCGCCGGTCCGCAGCAGCACCGCGTCCTGCTCGATCGGAGCGTGATATCGGGTGGGCACCACCCATACCTCCGGGGCAGGTCGACCGATCACCTGGCTGAGCGCCACGAAGCCGAGTTCGGCATTGCCGCTATCAACGAACTGCAGCGTCTGGCTGACATTCTGGCCGGTCACCAGCTTGCCTGCCGTGGCATCGACAAGGCCAAGCCCGGCAAGCGTCTCCATCGCCGCCGCGCCATAGGGCGCCGTGGCAGGATCGGCTATGGCGAGATGCCGGAAGGCCCCACCGGCCAGCACCGCCGCGCCGTCTGCCAGATCCATGCTCGTCGAGTGCAGCGCCAGCCTGCCTATGGCGTAAGTGAACACCGTACCATCGACGCCAAATCCATCCGCCACCGCCTGCGCCGGGCGCACATTGTCGGCGGCCAGCAGTACCTCAAACGGCGCTGCCTGCGCGATCTGCGCGTAGAGTCCGCCGGTAGCGCCGAAGCTGAATGATACTTGGTCACCGGTGGCAGCGGTGAACGCTGCCCCGATTTCCTCGGCCGGCGCGGTGAAGTTGGCGGCGACAGCCACACTGACCTCCCCCGCGATAGCAGGAGCGCCAGCCAGCATCAACCCGGCCAACCCACCCAACAGGCCCAGCAGCCGGGACCTACCGGTCCTCGGCTGGCGCATCGGCACGCTAGTGCTTGCCGAGCTGCGAGGCTTCGCGCGCCAACTGCTCGATGCGCTTCCAGTCGCCGGCTTCGATGGCGTCGGCCGGCATCACCCAGGAGCCACCGACACAGATCACGTTGGGCAGCGCCAGGTATTCGGGCGCCTTGGCCATGTCGATGCCGCCGGTCGGGCAGAAGGTGATGTCGGGGAGCGGCGAGGCATACGCCTTCAGCACCTTCACGCCGCCCAGCGCCTCGGCTGGGAAGAACTTGAGGAAGGTGTAGCCGTGCTCGGAGGCCGTCATCGCCTCGGTAGGCGTGCCGATGCCCGGCAGCAGCGGAATCCTGTGCTCCTCCGCCGCTTCAAGCAGGCGGGGCGAGGCGCCCGGCGACACCATGAACTGGCAGCCGGCATCTACCGAATGCCCCATCTGGAGCGGCGTACGCACCGTTCCCGAACCGACCACCGCACCCGGCACCTTGGCCATGATCTCGATCGCCTGCAGCGCATGTGCGGTCCGCAGCGTCACCTCGAGCACCGGCAGGCCGCCGGCAACCAGCGCCTCGGCCAGCGGCCGCGCCTGCGACAGGTCGTTGATGATGATGACCGGAATGACCGGTGCGAGCGACAGCGTCTGGCGAAGGGCGGCGGCGTCTTGCGGCATGGCGAACCTCATGTGCTGGTGCCAGAGCGTTAGGCGGTGCCGGCGCCGCGATCAAGCCAAAATGCCGGTGCTTCGTGGTGTCCGGCGCCTATGAACGGCCGAAGACGTTCGATCGGTGCCAGGCCAGCAGCTCCGGATCGGGATAGTGCTTCGGATCGTCTGGGAGCAGCATCCTGAACAGCGCGACCATGCGGTCCTGCTCCTCGGGCGCCAGCCGATACAGATCACCCAGGATGCGATAGTCCTCGCCCACGGCGAAATGCCCGAGCCGCCAGGCGCGCTCGAGATCCGGCGCCATCGGCAGGTAATTGCCGACATGCAGCGGCCCACCCCGGTCGCGCGGCCGGATGGCGACGATGCTCAGCGGAGCGCCTTGCGTGTCGCCACGGCCGGTGAAGGCGCACCGGTACCGCCACACTCGCAGCACCTGGTCGCGAATGGCCGTGTAGGTGGCTTCGGTCGGGGTCGGGGCCAGACCGGCGGCTTCCTCTGCCTGCAGAGGCTCTGTGCCGCTCGATTGCGTGACCACGGCATCGAAGCGGCCGTCCGGGAGTTCGAGCATGCGCCTCGCCCCCGGCGCCTCCCGCTCGGCCTCCCCCGGCACTGGAACGGGGAATGGCGCATACGGGTCGAGCACGACAGCGCGCTCGCCGCCATCGCCAAGGCCGACGCCGGCGATCCGTCCCTGCCCGACGAAATCGAGGATCACACCCTTGACGTGCAGGTAGACCAGCA
>CAMDAL010000348.1 GCA_945888565.1 Devosia equisanguinis
ACGATGGTGGCGCAGCTTGTATGGGTTGTTGCGCTGGCGGGTGTATCGCTCTTCGTGACCACCGGCCACTTTGACTCCAAGGACGTGAAAAAGCCGGACTGGTTGGACCACGTCAATACCTATAACCTCAAGTTGAAGCTCGCATTTGCCATCATCTCCATTTCAGGCGTTCATGCGTTGAAGATTTACTTGGGCGGCGAGCTGAGTTTGGAAAACATTCAGATCGTCGCGATGGTAGCAGTGATCCACTTCACGTTCGTACTTTCCGCCATCGGAATATCCTTTGCAGAGCGGTTAACGCGGGAAAAAGCGTAAAGCGCCCTCGGAACTAACCGCAATTGCCGTTCACTGGGATGTCGAGCCCGCTTGCCGGGTTCGATCCAAACTGGCGAGCGCGGTGATTGCGGGCTGAGACCAGGCAGCCCGCAGCACCGAACTCTCCATCGCACCCTCCTGACCAGACGTGGTGCCGGTGAGCATCGTAAACAACTCCCACGCCCTAATCTCGGGCGTGGTGCCAGCTGCCGCCCACGGCATGGCTTCCATGCTCCACCCGGTGCAACCGGCCGCTTCCCAAACCCTGACCCCGGTGGTAATCACCCTCGCCAACCCGTGGGCCGGTAACGAGTCGTCACCGCCCGCGGGCTTCCGTTTTCTGCTGGTTTCAGAAGGAAGGGCCCACCCCTTGGCGAAGATCATTACATCCATCACTGGCGAGAGCGCGCTCACCTTCGACGACGTGCTGTTGCAGCCCGCCGCGTCCGATATCCTGCCCAACGATGTCGATATCCGCACGCGGGTGACCAAGGACATCTTCCTCAATATCCCGATCCTGTCTTCGGCGATGGACACCGTCACCGAGAGCCGCATGGCGATCGCCATGGCGCAGGCCGGTGGCATGGGGGTGATCCACAAGAACCTCGACGTGCTGCTGCAGGCCGAGGAAGTGCGGCAGGTGAAGAGTTTCGAGAGCGGCATGGTGGTGAACCCCATCACTATCGGCCCTGACGCAACCCTCGCCGATGCACTGGCCCTGATGGAGGTAAACCGCATCTCCGGCATCCCGGTGGTGGAGAACGGCGGCAAGGGCGGCCGCAATCTCGGCCGGCTCGTCGGCATCCTCACCAACCGCGACGTGCGCTTTGCCTCCAACCCCAACCAGCGCATCGCCGAACTGATGACGCATGAGGGGCTGATCACCGTGCGCGACGGGGTGAGCAAGGACGAGGCCAAGCGCCTGCTCCACTCGCACCGGATCGAAAAGCTACTGGTGACCGACGATGACGGCCGCTGCGTCGGCCTGATCACCGTGAAGGATATCGAGAAGGCCCAGCTCAACCCCCATGCGGTCAAGGACGCGCAGGGCCGTCTCCGCGTCGCTGCGGCGACCGGGGTCGGCGATGCCGGCTACGAGCGCTCGATGGCGCTGATCGATGCCGGCGTCGACCTGCTGGTGGTGGATACCGCACACGGCCATTCGGCCGGCGTGATCATGGCGGTGGAGCGGGTGAAGCGCGAGAGCAATTCCACCCGCATCGTGGCCGGCAACGTGGCGACGCGCGAGGCCGTCAAGGCGCTGATCGATGCGGGCGCCGACAGCGTCAAGGTCGGCATCGGGCCGGGCTCGATCTGCACTACGCGCATCGTCGCCGGCGTCGGCGTGCCGCAGCTGGCGGCGGTGATGGCCTGTGCCGCAGAAGCCGACAAGCAGGGCGTGCCGGTGATCGCCGATGGCGGAATCAAATTCTCAGGCGATATGGCCAAGGCACTGGCAGGCGGTGCTTCCTGCGTGATGGTGGGCTCGCTGCTGGCCGGCACCGACGAGAGCCCGGGCGAGGTCTACCTCTACCAGGGCCGCTCCTATAAGTCGTATCGCGGCATGGGCTCGGTGGGCGCCATGGCCCGCGGCTCGGCCGACCGCTACTTCCAGCAGGACGTGCGGGACAGCCTGAAGCTGGTGCCCGAGGGCATCGAGGGCCAGGTGCCCTACAAGGGCGCGGCGGGCAACGTGCTGCACCAGCTGGCGGGCGGACTGCGGGCCGCGATGGGCTATACCGGCGCGCACAACCTGCAGGACTTCCGCGACAACTCGGTGTTCGTGAAGATTTCGGGCGCGGCGCTCAACGAGAGCCACGTCCACGACGTCTCGATCACCCGCGAGGCGCCGAACTATCGCGGCGGGAACTGAGGCTTGCGGCAGGGGTTGCCGCCACGATGACAGGTAACGCCCTCTGGTTGATCTTCGCGATGCTGGCGCAGGGAGCCCTTGCGCTGGCGCTGCTGTGGTATCTCGGCTTCATCCGCATTCCGCTGGTGCTGGGCGGCAAGGTGCGGATGAAGGATATCGCGCTGTCGCGTGAGCCGTGGCCGGAGCGGGAGAAGCAGGTGTCGAACGCGTTCGACAACCAGTTCCAGCTGCCGGTGCTGTTCTATCTGGGCGGCGCGGTGGCGATCTGGTTCGGCCCCACCCTGTTCGAAGTGGCGCTGGCGTTGCTGTTCGTCGTGAGCCGCTACGTGCATGCGGCCATCCACATCACCTCGAACCACGTGATGCGGCGCTTCCAGGCCTATACCACCGGGTTGGTGCTGCTTTGCCTTTTCTGGGCGGACTTGCTAATCCGCCTTCTCCTCATAGCGACTGGAACAACCTGATGCGCCTGCCCGGCCGGATTGCTGCCGCCATCGACGTGCTCACCGACCTCGAGGCGCATCGTCGCCCCGTCTCGGAGGCCCTGAAGGCCTGGGGGCTGGCGAACCGCTTTGCCGGGGCAGGGGACCGGGCGGCGATCGGCAACCTCGTCTACGACGCACTGCGCCGCAAGGCATCGCATGCCTGGGCCATGGGGTCCGATGCGCCGCGGGCGCTGGTGCTGTCGGTAGTGGTGCGCGAGTGGGGCGAGGATATCGCAGCGCTCAACGCCAGCTTCGAGGGCGATCGTTTTGCCCCGGCGCCGATTGCCGATGAGGAAGCCGCGCGGCTGACCGCCACCGATCCGCTGGCCGGCGCGCCCGATCATGTGCGCGGCGACGTGCCCGAGTGGGTGGTGCCGCACCTTGTGGAGAGTTTTGGCGATGGCTGGGTAGAGGAGGCGCGCGCGCTGTCCGGCCGGCCGCCGCTCGACCTGCGGGTCAACACGCTGAAATCGACGCGCGACCGCATGCTACGCTCGCTCGATCACCTAAAGCCCGACGAGACGCTGCTGATCGAAAACGGCATCCGCTTCCCCGCCGGCGAGCGCGACAGCCGCACCCCGAACGTGCAGATCGAGGAAGGCTTCCTCACCGGCGGCTTCGAGGTGCAGGATTTCGGCAGCCAGATCGTTGCCGAACTGGCGGGCGGCAAGCCCAACGAGCAGGTGCTCGACCTGTGTGCCGGGGCCGGTGGCAAGACACTGGCCATGGCCGCCGCCATGCAGAACCGCGGCCAGATCTTCGCCTATGACAGCGACCGCGCCCGGCTCGCCCCGATCTACGACCGGCTGCAGCGCAACGCCGTTCGCAACGTACAGGTCCGGCCGCCCAAGCCCGGCGCGCTGGACGACCTCCTCGGCAAGCTCGACCGCGTGGTGATCGATGCACCCTGCACCGGCACGGGCACCTGGCGCCGGCAGCCCACCGCCAAGTGGAAGCTGACGCCGGAGCAACTGGCGCAGCGCGTCGAGGAGCAGCGGCAGATTCTCGCCGAGGGCGCCCGCTACGTGAAGCCCGGCGGCCACCTCGTCTACATCACCTGTTCGGTGCTGCCCGAGGAGAACCAGCGGCAGGCTCTCGGTTTCCTCGCAGCAAACCCCGACTTCGCGGCGCTGCAGGCCAACACGCTGTGGATGGGCCATTTCGCCGGCACCAAGCTGCGCGCCCGCTTCTCGCCAGAGGGCGGCGTTGCGACGACGCCGCATGGCACCGGCACCGACGGATTTTATTGCATCGTGATGCGGCGCGCCGGCTGAAACCTTGTGCGTCTGTACGCGTTCATGCGGTCATGAGCACCCTGACCCAGACTGACCTGCGCAACCCACGGGCCCTTGGCCTGCTCGCCCTTTTCCTCGCCGTGGTGATCGGCGTCGGCTCGGTGATCGGGATCAACACTGCGCCGGGGGAATGGTATGACGGGCTGAACAAGCCATTCTTCAACCCGCCCAACTGGATCTTCGGGCCGGTGTGGTCGACACTCTACGTGCTGATCGCCGTGGCCGGCTGGCGCACGTTCATGCGGGAGCCGAACGGGCTCGGCATGAAGCTGTGGTACGGCCAGATGGTGTTCAACTGGCTGTGGTCGCCGGTGTGG
>CAMDAL010000349.1 GCA_945888565.1 Devosia equisanguinis
CCATTGGCGGGCTTGGCGGCACAGGCAACATCCTGTTCATCGCTGCCACCCGGCGCGCGCCGATCAGCCAGATCGCGCCGGCCCAGTACAGTCAGATCGCCTGGGCCATCATCTTCGGCGCCGTCTTCTACGCCGAGTTCCCCGATGCCATCGCCTATAGCGGGCTCGCCGTCGTGGCGGTCTTCGGCATCATGAACGTACTCTCAGATGAGGCGCGCATCCGCATCTTCTCGCGGCTGTCGGTGTTCGGGCCGGCCAGCGCCGTGTCCGAGATCAGCCCGCCGCTCGGCGAGGCAGACCGCAAGCTCGCGGCCCAACGCGACCGGGAGGCGAACGGCGGCTCCGCCGTCGCGAACAAGTAGATGCGGTCCCTCTCCCCGGCAACGCTGGGCGTCGTCCTGGCGCTGCTCGCCTACGCGGCCTATTCAACCGGCGACGCCATGGTGAAGGGCCTCGGCGGCAGCCTCGGCCCGTTCGAGATCGGCTTCTTCACCACCGTCTTCTCGATCATCCCGGCGCTGTTTTCGAAGCCGAAGGACGAGCGCTGGCGCGATACCTTCAAGGTCAGCCGACCCTGGTTGATGACCCTGATCGCCGTCTGCCGCACGGCGAGCGCAATGCTGATCACCTACTCCTTCGTCACCATCCCGCTGGCCGAAGCCTACAGCCTCGTGTTCCTCATTCCGGTGATGACCATCATCCTCTCGGTGCTGATCCTCCGCGAGCCGGTGAGCCTCGATCGCTGGGCGCTGGTGATCCTCAGCTTCATCGGGGTGGTGATCGTCGTCCGCCCCGGCTTCAAGGATCTCGAACTCGGCCACCTGACGGCCTTCCTCTGCGCCATCAGCGCCGCCATTTCGGTAACGGCCATGCGCATGGTGTCGGGGAAGGAGCGTCGCGTCTCGCTCTTCGCCCTGCCCGGCCTGCTGACGCTCGCCGCCAACGCCTTCTTCCTCGTGCTGCTCGGCGCCACCTGGCCGACCTGGGAACTGCTGGCCGGCCTGCTGGTCTGCGGCGTGCTCGGCGGCATCGGCTATATGCTGCAGATCGCAGCAGTTGCTGCCGCCCCGGCGAGCCGCGTCGCGCCCATGCAGTACAGCCAGATCGTCTGGGCCCTGCTCTTCGGCGCGCTGTTCTTTTCGGAAGCCCCGGATGCCATCGGCCTCGTCGGCCTCGCGGTGGTGGTGATCGCCGGCATCGGCAACATCTTCGCCGACGGCGCCCGCACCCGCCTCGCCGGCCGCTGGGCCGAGTACCGGGCCCGCCGCGACAACCCCTCGCCCGACGATTTCAAGGGCCCGGGGCCTGACCCGGTGTAGGATCGTGCCATCGACGGCAGTCCGTTCCACAACGTGTCATCCCTGCGAAAGCAGGGACACACCTGGAATTCCACGCAGGCTCAGAGGTGGGTCCCTGCTTTCGCAGGGATGACACCTCGACCGTGGTGCCCCGGGTTATCCAGGAAGCGCCCTACAGCCCGCCGCGCACCGCCGCGATCGCCTCCGCGCCCTTCGACCCATCCGGACCGCCGCCCTGCGCCATGTCGGGCCGGCCGCCGCCGCCCTGCCCGCCCAGCGCCGCCGTCGCATGCTTCACCAGGTCGCCGGCTGAATACTTGCCCGTCAGGTCATCGGTGACACCGACGGCCACCGTGCCGCGGCCATCCTCGCCCTTCAGCACCACCGTGACGACACCAGAGCCGATCCGCTTCTTCTCGCTGTCGACGAGGCCCTTCACGTCCTTGGCCGAAATCCCCTCGACGGCGCGGCCCACATAGGTGACCCCGTTGACGGTCTCGTCAGCCGCAGCGGGAGCCGAACCACCACCACCCAGTGCCAGCTTCTTGTTCGCCTCGCTCAGCGCCCGCTCGGCCTTCTTCAGGTTGTCCTGCAGCGCCTCGATGCGGGTGAAGACTTCCTGCGTGCCGACGTTCAGCGCATCGGCGACACTGCGCACGATGTTGGCATTGGTGCGCGCGTGGTTTCGCGCGCCCTTCGCCGTCAGCGCCTCGAGCCGGCGCACGCCCGACGACACGCCGGATTCGCCAAGCACGGTGATGAGCCCGATATCGCCGGTCCGCCGCACATGCGTGCCGCCACACAGTTCCACCGACCAGCCGACCGAGTTGCCGGTCGGATCACCCATCGACACAACGCGCACTTCGTCGCCATATTTCTCGCCGAACAGCGCCCGCGCCCCCGACTCCTTGGCCTCCTCGACGCCCATCAGGCGCGTCTCGACGGCGGAGTTCTGCAGCACGATATCGTTGGCGATCTCTTCGATGTCGGCCATCTCCTGCGGCGAGATCGGCTTGGTGTGCACGAAGTCGAAGCGCAGCCGGTCGGCCGATACCAGCGACCCCTTCTGCGCGACATGGTCGCCCAGCACCAGCCGCAGCGCCTCGTGCAGCAGGTGCGTCGCCGAGTGGTTGGCGCGGATCGCCGAGCGGCGCGCGTGGTCCACCACCAGCGTCAGCGGCGTCCCCACCTTCAGCGTGCCGGCGGTCACCGTCACCTTGTGGCCGAACACCCCGTTGTTCTTCACCGTGTCGGTGACGTCGGCCGAGTTACCCTCGCCCGACAGCACGCCGGTATCGCCGACCTGGCCGCCGCTTTCGCCATAGAACGGCGTCTGGTTGAGCACGACGTAGCCTTCGTCGCCGGCCGCGAGGCTCTCGACCATCTGGCCGCCCTTGACCAGCGCCGTGACCACGCCCTCGGCGCTCTCGGTCTCGTAGCCGAGGAACTCGGTCGGGCCGACCTTGTCGGCAACCGCGAACCACACCTTGTCCTCGCCGACTTCGCCCGATCCGGCCCAGCTCTTCCGCGCCTCGGCGCGCTGCTTGGCCATGGCGTCCTCGAAGCCCGACAGGTCGACGCTGATGCCGCGGGTACGCAGCGCATCCTGCGTCAGGTCGAGCGGGAAGCCGAACGTGTCGTAGAGCTTGAAGGCAGTGACGCCCTCGAACATGTCGCCTTCCTTGAGGTCGGCGCTGGCCTCGTCCAGCAAGGCAAGGCCACGGCCGAGCGTCTTGAGGAAGCGCTGCTCCTCCAGCTTCACCGTCTCCTCGATCATCGCCTCGCCGCGAACGAGCTCGGGGTACGCCTGGCCCATTTCCTTCACCAGCGTCGGCACGATCTTGTGGATCACCGGATCGCTGGCGCCGAGCAGGGTCGCGTGGCGCATGGCGCGGCGCATGATGCGGCGCAGCACATAGCCGCGGCCTTCGTTCGAGGGCAGCACGCCCTCGGCGATGAGAAAGCTCATCGAGCGCAGGTGGTCGGCGATGACGCGCAGGCTCGGCGTCGTCGGGTCGCCGTTGAAGCCGGTCGCCTGCTGCGTCGAGGCGATGAGCGACCGGAACAGGTCGATCTCGTAGTTGTTGTTGGTGCCCTGCATCACCGCCGCGACACGCTCGAGCCCGGCGCCGGTATCCACCGACGGCTTCGGCAGCGAAGTGCGCGAGCCGTCCGCGTACTGCTCGAACTGCATGAACACGAGATTCCAGATCTCGACGAAGCGGTCACCGTCTTCCTCGGGCGAGCCCGGAGGGCCGCCCCAGTACTTGTCGCCGTGGTCGTAGAAGATTTCCGAGCACGGGCCGCACGGCCCGGTGTCGCCCATCTGCCAGAAGTTCGACTTGGCGCCGAGCCGCACGATGCGATCCTCGGGCAATCCGGAAATCTTCTTCCACAGCGCCATCGCCTCGTCGTCATCTTCGTAGATGGTGGCGGTGAGCTTCTCCTTCGGCAGGCCCCATTCCCTGGTGATCAGGTTCCAGGCCAGCTCGATCGCCTCGGCCTTGAAGTAGTCGCCAAACGAGAAATTGCCGAGCATCTCGAAGAAGGTGTGGTGCCGCGCCGTGAAGCCGACATTGTCGAGGTCGTTGTGCTTGCCGCCAGCGCGCACGCATTTCTGCGAGGTCGTCGCCCGCAGGTAGTCGCGCTTTTCGAGGCCGGTGAAGACGTTCTTGAACTGCACCATGCCGGCGTTCGTGAACATCAGGGTCGGGTCGTTCCGCGGCACCAGCGGGCTCGACGCAACCTGCTCGTGGCCGTTCTTCTCGAAGTAGCCGAGGAAGCTCGACCGGATGTCGTTCACGCTCGTCATGACGGGGTCTCTTGCAGACAAAAAGGCGAGGCCGTGGCCCCGCCGGAATGAACAGGAAACGCCTTCTATCGCGGGCCTTGCGCCTCTGTCCAGCCGCTGGGCGGCCGGCCGTCACATTTCCGCCGCGACCTGGCCCCTGCGCCTCCTCCCCCTTTGACGGGGGAGGATAGCG
>CAMDAL010000350.1 GCA_945888565.1 Devosia equisanguinis
GGATCAGAGCGCACCATGTCGCCGAGCTTGGTCTCGGACACGCCGAGTCCGAGATCGCGGGCGAACTTGTTGACCGACGCCTGCGCCGCAAGCTGCTGCAGGGTGAAATCAGGAATACCGGCCGCCATGGCTTCCTCATCGGTGGGAAAGCGGCCATTCTGCTGCAGGAAGGCGTTGAGCTGGTTCTGGTAAGCGCGCTGGAAATCGCGGCTCGAGATATCGGTTCCGGCCGCCGAGGCTATGGTATTGCTGCCCAGCGTACCGATCACCTCGGAAATGCCGAACCCGGCCAGGCCGATGATCAGAAACACGCCGATGATTTTGCCGACCCAGGTTTTGGTGATCGAACGAAGAGAGTTGAGCATCAAGCGGTTCCAATGAGGTCCAGGCGCTTTACGGGCGGCGGATACTAGACAGGGTCGAGTTTGTGCCGCAAGGCACGTTTGCCGAGATAGTGAGCATGGGGGGTTATGGCAAACGCCCCCGATAGGCAAGTAGCGGGAGCATCAAGTGACGACACCGATCACCCCCCTGATCGCAGGCAACTGGAAGATGAACGGCACCAACGCCTCGTTGGCAGAGGTGCGGCGGCTGTCGGAGCTGCTGACGGCCACGCCACCACGCTGCACTGTGGTCATCTGTCCGCCTGCCACGCTGCTGGCGCCGCTCAATGCGATTGCCGCGCCGAGCGGCATCGTCGTCGGCGGGCAGGACTGCCATCCGATGCCGAGCGGCGCGCATACCGGTGACGTCAGCGCCCAGATGATTGCGGATGCGGGCGCGCAGTACGTGATCGTCGGGCACTCGGAGCGTCGGGCCAGGTACGGCGAGACCGACGATCTGGTGCGTGGCAAGGCCGTGGCGGCGATGACCGCCGGGCTGACCCCGATCATCTGCGTCGGTGAGACGGAGGCCGAGCGTCGTGACGGCAAGGCGGAAGAGATCGTGGCCGGGCAACTGGCCAACTCGGTACCCGAGCAGATCGGTCAACTCGGCATCGTGATTGCCTACGAGCCGGTCTGGGCCATCGGCAGCGGGCTGACGCCCACCTCCGATGACATCGCCCAGATGCATGGGACCATCCGTCGCCTGCTGACCGAGCGGTATGGCGAGGCCGGTGCCCGCAGCCGGATTCTCTACGGTGGTTCGATGAAACCAGCCAATGCGCGCGAGATCCTCGACATCGAAAATGTGAATGGCGGGCTGGTTGGTGGCGCCAGCCTCTTGGCAAACGACTTCCACGCCATTATCTCGGCGGTCTGAGAGGGCGGAGCCGCGCTTGTCACAAAGCGACGGTTGACGCTGGCATTTGCATTGGCGCGCGTGTATGAGGCGCGCCAATCGACATTGAAACGTTAGGTCCCGATGGGCGCGCTTTCCAACATCCTGATCGTCGCTTACCTGCTGATCGTGCTCGCACTGATCGCGGTAATCCTGCTGCAGCGCTCCGAGGGCGGTGGCCTGGGCATGGGGTCGAGCAATTCCAACGGCCTCGTCAGTGTGCGTGGTACCGCCAACCTGCTGACCCGAACGACCGGCATCCTCGCGGCGCTGTTCTTTGCAACGGCGATCGGACTCACCATTCTTTCCGAGCTCGACCGCGGCACGGACTCCATCCTGAACAATGCAGCCGAGGGCGGCACGGCGCCGACCACCGTGCTTGATGCTCTGCAGCAGATGCAGCAGGGTTCGTCCAGCGACCTGCCTGTACCCGCGAGCAGCGACCTGCCGACGCCTGCTGCCCCGACCGACTCGACCCTGCCGGTTCCGGCCGCCACTGACGCGCCGACCGATTCGGCGCCTGCGGCCACCGATGCGGCGCCCGCTGCGACCGACGCCGCCCCGGCTGCCGATGCTGCCCCGGCGGTAGAGGCTCCGGCCGAGAGTGCCCCCGCCGCGGAGACGCCTGCGGCTCCGGCCGAGGCTCCGGCCGTGACTGAACAACCTGCAGCGCCGGCCAACTAGGCGGCGGCGACAACGAACCAGGGAAGGGGATGGCAACATCCCCTTCTTCTTTTTGTGTAGGGTGGCGCGACGCGATCGGCGCTGCCCTTGAGAATCACGGTTTCGACCAGATAGGTGAAGGCCCATGGCTCGGTACGTTTTTATCACCGGTGGCGTGGTTTCCTCCTTGGGCAAGGGCCTTGCTTCCGCAGCGCTCGGTGCGGTGCTGCAGGCCCGTGGCTACAAGGTGCGCCTCCGCAAGCTCGACCCCTATCTGAACGTCGACCCCGGCACGATGTCGCCGACGCAGCATGGCGAGGTGTTCGTCACTGATGACGGGGCCGAGACCGACCTCGACCTTGGCCACTACGAGCGCTTCACCGGCCGGCACGCCAACAAGCGCGACAACATCACCACCGGCCGCATCTATTCCGACATCATCGCCAAGGAACGCCGCGGCGACTATCTCGGCGCCACCGTGCAGGTGATCCCGCACGTCACCGACGCCATCAAGGACTTCATCCGCGAGGGGAACGAGGACTTCGACTTCGTGCTCGTGGAAGTCGGTGGCACGGTCGGCGATATCGAGGGCCTGCCGTTCTTCGAGGCGATCCGGCAGTTCGGTAACGATATCCCGCGCGGCCACGCCGTCTACATGCACCTGACGCTGATGCCCTATATTCCGTCGGCGGGGGAACTGAAGACCAAGCCGACGCAGCACTCGGTGGCGACACTGCGTTCGATCGGTATCGCGCCGGACATCCTGCTGATCCGCTGCGATCGCCCGATCCCGCAGTCCGAACGCAAGAAGCTGGCGCTGTTCTGCAACGTGCGCGAGAGCGCGGTGATCCAGGGACTCGACGTGGCGTCGATCTACGACGTGCCGCTCGCCTACCACCATGAGGGCCTCGACCGCGAAGTGCTCGCCGCGTTCGGCATCAACGATGCGCCCGAGCCCGACCTGACGGCGTGGCAGGAGGTCTCGACCCGCCTGCACAGCCCCGAGGGCGAGGTCAATATCGCCATCGTCGGCAAGTACACGGGGCTGAAGGACGCCTACAAGTCGCTCAGCGAGGCGCTGCAGCATGGCGGCATCGCCAACCGGGTGAAGGTCAATCTCAACTGGATTGATTCCGAGATCTTCGAGCACGAGGATCCAGCGCCATATCTCGAGCACATCCACGGCATCTTGGTGCCGGGCGGCTTCGGTGAACGCGGCTCGGGCGGCAAGATCCAGGCGGCGCGGTTCGCGCGGCTGAAGGACGTGCCGTATTTTGGCATCTGCTTCGGCATGCAGATGGCCTGTATCGAGGCGGCGCGGAACACCGCCGGCATCAAGAATGCCTCCTCCACCGAGTTCGGTCCGACCAAGGAACCGATCGTCGGCATGATGACCGAGTGGACCAAGGGCAACGAGAAGGAAAGCCGCTCGGCCGAGGGTGACCTCGGGGGCACGATGCGGCTGGGCTCCTACCCGGCGCAGCTTGCCAAGGGATCGCGCGTCGCCGATATCTACGGCACGACCCGCATCGCCGAGCGCCACCGCCACCGCTACGAAGTGAACATGAACTACCGCAAGGTGCTCGAGGCCAATGGCCTGCTGTTCTCCGGCGTCTCGCCCGACGGCAAGCTGCCCGAGATCGTCGAGCGGACCGACCACCCGTGGTTCATCGGCGTGCAGTTCCACCCGGAGCTGAAGAGCAAGCCGTTCGAGCCCCATCCGCTGTTCGCCAGCTTCATCGAAGCCGCGAAGGCGCAAAGCCGGCTGGTGTGATCGAGCTCAGGACGCCGAGGCTGACACTGCGCCGGCCCCGGCTCGACGACCTCGCGGCGTTCTACTCGATCATGTCGAACCCGCTGGCCATGCGGTACTGGTCCACTTTGCCGCACGCGAGCATCGAGGTCACTCGCCCCTGGCTCGAGCAGATGGTCGCTCGAACGGCGTCGGGCGGCGAGGATTTCGTCATCGAGTTCGACGGGCGGGTGATCGGTGATGTCGGCGCCGGCCGCTTTCCGGAATTCGGCTTCATGGTCGACCCTGGCTACTGGGGCAGGGGAATCGCCACCGAAGCGGCCCGCGCGTTCATCGAATACGTCTTCAAAGCCACGCCAGTCGATCGGTTGACTGCCGACGTCGATCCCAGAAGCCTGGCGTCGTTGAAGGTACTGGAGAAGCTCGGCTTCACCATCACCGGAACCGCGGAGCGTACCTTCCTCCTCGGGACCGAATGGTGCGATAGTGTCTATCTCTCGCTCCCACATCTGCCCAGAGGCCATCATGGCTGACATCCTCTCCCTTTCAAAAGCCCGCAAGGCCAGGGCTCGCGTGGCCAAAG
>CAMDAL010000351.1 GCA_945888565.1 Devosia equisanguinis
CAAAAGCTGGGAATCCCAAACCAATGCCGCCGACAAAATCACAAGCTTCTTCGACCGAACGCCCAAAACCCTTGCGAAACCGAATACTTCAAATCGCCGGAAAACCCCCGCCAACCGCGGCGTTCCAGACTTCTTCACGACTGACTAGCCACCGGCGCTGATCACCCAGCGCAGCGGAGCGGGATGGATTTCCTCGAGGTCTAGGCGGGTGTCGAACACGGCAGCGCGGTGGCCATGCCCCCCGGCGAGGCTGCCGGCGAACTCGTCGATGGCGGGGGTCGGGCGGAAGCCGCGGGTGGGCGAGCCGATCACCAGCAGGTCGATGTCTTCGGTGCCGACACCGCCAGCCTCGGCGACCGGCAGCAGCCGCACCTCATGCTCGGGCGAGAGAGCGCTCGCCATTGCCTTCGCGATGGTCCCAGTGTTGCCGAACACGCTGTCATAGACGATCGTCACGTTCATTGCTGGCTCTCCTTGATGGAGCCCAGCATGTGCCGCTCATGCTGCTACGCCTTGCGCGAGATCAAGCCGGCGTCAGCCGCCGGCGCTGGTCAGCGTCAGGTCGCCGCTGTTCAGCTTGTTGGCGGTAAGGCTCGGGGCAGGGCGCTCGCGCGGGATTTCGAGCGTGGCCCACACGCTGACCAGCGCGTGGCGCAGTTCGATGACCATCTCGTCGGTGTGCAGCGGCGTGGGCGTGATGCGCAGGCGCTCGGTGCCCTTGGGCACGGTGGGGTAGTTGATCGGCTGGATGTAGATGTTGTGCTTTTCGAGCAGCATGTCGCTCGCCGCCTTGCACAGGCGTGCATCGCCCACCATCACCGGCACGATATGCGTTTCGGTCTGCAGCACCGGCAGGCCGGCATCGGCGAGGATCACCTTGGTCAGCCCTGCCTGCCGCTGGTGCTGCAGGCGCTCCTGGCCATTGCCCTTGAGATGCTCGATCGAGGCCCGCGCCGCCGCGCAGAGCGCCGGGGGCAGGGCGGTGGTGAAGATGAACTCGGGCGCATACGAACGGATCGCGTCGATGATGGCGCGGTTGGCGGCCACATAGCCGCCCATCACGCCAAACCCCTTGGCGAGCGTGCCCTCGATGATGTCGATGCGCTCCATCAACCCTTCGCGGTCGGCGATGCCGCCACCGCGCGGGCCATACATGCCCACCGCGTGCACTTCATCGATATAGGTCAGCGCGCCGAATTCCTCGGCGAGGTCGCAGATCTCCTTGATGGGGGCGATGTCGCCATCCATCGAGTAGACGCTCTCGAACACGATCAGCTTGGGCCGCTTGCGATCAACCCCGGCCAGCAGCTCGCGCAGGTGCGCGACATCGTTGTGCCGGAAGATCACCTTCTGCATGCCACTCTGGCGCACGCCCTGGATCATCGAGGCGTGGTTGAGCTGGTCCGAGAAGATCACGCAGTCGGGCAGCAGCCGCGCGATGGTCGAGATCGCCGCTTCGTTCGAGACGAAGCCCGAGGTGAACACCAGCGCCGATTCCTTGCGGTGCAGGTCGGCGAGTGAGCGCTCGAGCTCGACCAGCGGGCGGTTGGTGCCAGAAATGTTGCGCGTCCCGCCGGCGCCGGCGCCGAGCTTCTGCGCCGTCTCCTGCATCGCCCGGATGACCTTCTCGTGCTGGCCCATGCCGAGATAATCGTTCGAGCACCAGATGGTGATTTCGCGCTCGTTGTCGGACTGGTCGCGATAGATGGCGCGGGGAAACTTGCCGGCAATCCGTTCGAGATCGGCAAACACGCGGTAGCGCTTCTCCGACCGGAGTGCATCGACGGCGTCTTCGAAATACCCGCGATAGTCCATTCTCGACCTTCTTCCTGCGGGACATGCACCCGCCGGCAGCCCACCAGCCAACCGATAGCTAGCTCTCGATTCCGGCCATTGACATAGGTCAATTCGACGCGCGGTGGCCCATACAAGTCATTGGCCGCCCTGCCTCTTGCCGCTGCAGTCTGGAACCATCCTAAACAATGTGGCCTTACCTGCCAATCAAGGTAGCGTTATGGAATAATGCGGATAGGCCGGTGTTTGTCCTGCCTCTCCGTGCCCGCAACAATGTTCACCCCGCATTCATCGCCCCCGTGGGAAGTGGTCGGTGAGCCGCAGGCCGGCGCAGAATGAACGGCACGCCGCCGTCTTGGTTGACCGGCCGGGCGCGTCGTCTAGAATGAACAGACCGGAAACGTGGGGGACCGTGTCATGAAGAGCTTTTCTTCGTCCAGCTTTGCCAATGACCACGCCGAGATTCTCGATCTCGCACTGGCCGCGGTCAACAAGCATCCGCAGGCCCTGTTCACCGATTTCCAGTGGTTTCTCTACGAAGCCCGCGACACGGTGTTCTTCACCGCGTTCTCCCGCAACGCGTTCGACAAGGACAGCCTCGGCAACCTCGTCGCCGACATGGTGGCGCTGGCTCCGCAGTTGAGCCACGGCTTCGTCGGCGCCCGCCCGGGCCAGCCCTTCCCGAAACACCTGCTCGACGCCATCACCCATGTCGAGGAAGTCGACAGCTTCGATGGCTACCCCGACAGGTGGCTGGGCAAGTCCGAGGACATCTTCGCGCAAGACGACCTGCCGCTGTTCCGCGTGCAGGCGGCCGTGCTGCGTGGCGGCCCCGATGCCGAAGGCCGCGCCTCGATCATCCAGGTCCGTTCCAGCCACGCGCTGCTCGAAGGCTCCGATTCGGCACTCCTGACCCGCTCGGCCTCCGCCGGTCACGGCGTCATGAGCGACAAATCCAACAAGGTGGGGCTCAAGGCCCGCATCGCCGGCACGCTGCGCGGCTGGGGCATGACGTTCATGTACGTCACACTCGCCAATCTGCTGGCGCCGCCCGAAAAGCCGTGGGGCTTCAAGACCCTGGCGCTGAAGCGGCATCGCCTGCGGCTGCTGGCCAACAAGCTCGGCGTCCGCCAGCGCTCGCTGATGTTCGCGCTCGTCACCCACGCGCTCAACGGCGAAGGCGCCGAAAAGCACATGTCGAAGAAGGTGATCGGCGCCGCCTACACCATGCTCGATGGCAAGCGCCACGACGCCGACGACGACTTCTTTCGCGTCCGTGCCCTTGAAGCCAAGTTCGAAGTGCTCGACGATTTCGTCGCCTATGTCCGCAAGGTCGACGCCACCATCGACACCATCGAGCGCAAGGACATCACCAAGTTCCAGGTGATGATGAACTCGATGTTCAAGGCGCTGCGCTCGCTCAACAAGGCGCTGCCATTTCTGCCCGGCCGACGCTTCTGGCGCTTCAACGGCGGCATCCATGTGGTGCTGACGCTGGTGCCGCCGCACCGCACCTACGGCCCGATGACGCATGGCATGATCGAGCCGATCTTCTGCGGCGCCTGGCACCCCGCCGCCAACATCTGCACCTTCTGCCCCGGCCGCGAATACGTGACGCTGAACTTCACCATGGAAACCCGCCACATCGCCAACGTCGACAAGATCGAAGCCCTGCTGGCAAAGGTCGAAGCCATGGACATCGCCCCGACGGGCAAGTTGATCACCGACGAGGACGAGAGCGCCTGATCCTCCCCCTGTTCACAAGGCAGGAAATCGCCGAAGGCCGTGGACGCAGCGGCGGCGCGCGCTATTGCCGAGAGCACATACGCCAGTCTGGAGTGGATGTAGCAAGCATGTCTTTCTATGTCGTCGGGGAATTGAGCCTTAGAAAGGGCAAGGTGGCCGATACCGAGTGGTTGCCCGTAGACGCAGCGCCCAGGGGAAATGCTCCCACATGCCCCGTCTGCAGCAGCTACGTCGGTCCGAGACCCCTCCTACCAGTAGTCGACATCGAGTTGAAATGCTGGGGTCGACTGTGGGGAGACATAGCGTTCGGCGTGGGCGACGAGTTACTGATCACGGAACGCACTCAGAAAATCGCAGAATGCGCAGGGCTGAAAGGGTTTGAGGAGTTTCTTCCGACACGTTTGGTACGTGCAACAGCGAGAAGCCGCGGGATGTCGGCGCCGCCGACATATGTGGCCGCCAAGCTGGCGAGAGGCGGAGGTATTGTTGACGAAAATAGATCAGGGTTCGTCAGGCAAGGACCAAGAATCTGCTCCTACTGCCGCACTGCGGGCGTGCTGGAAAGATACGACGGTATCTACTTGGAAGAAGGCAGTTACGGAAAATTCGATATATTCTATCCGTGGGGACTTCCTGGAACTATTATGGTGTCGCAACGTCTGAAGGACATCTTCACAGCCAACGCAGTGACGAATTTTTACCCCATGACGGCCGAAAA
>CAMDAL010000352.1 GCA_945888565.1 Devosia equisanguinis
TGGGCCGCAAAGGCCGAGGCGGACGTGCGAACGACAATCGACACCGCGCGGCTCAAAGGCGCAAATCCCTTCGACGTCATCCTCGCTACCCTCGCCTGAACGCGCCCAGAACGGTCAAAACGCGGCCTGCCGAAGGGGTGGGTAATTACTGTTCGAGTGCTCGCCCGGCAGTTTTCGTCCGTAGTGTCCGGCAGTGCCGGTGAGGATGACTTCGTCCGCCTCCAGCGCGAACTTGCGGATGAGTTGCCTGTAACGAGTGCCGGAATTGCCGCCCATATCGGCAATGTCGCCGATTACCACGGCGAAACGCCTGTCGACGGTCGCCAGGTCGTCGGCGAGCCGAAGCACAGACCAGCGCGAAGCCTTGAACGTGTCGAGCACGTACGTCCGTCCGTCCGTCCCTTCGTGGACGCTCATATGCTGAGGGATAGGCTGCGCCCCGGCCAGCCGCGCAACAGCGACTTCCAGGTCGACACCAGCAGAATGGGCGGCAGCTAGGGCGCCGATAACGCTTGGCAGCATGATACGCGAGGCAAAATTGGCCACCACCGGATAGACGCGGCCTTTGGCACCAGATCGAATTGGATACGCTGTGGCCAGTCGAGCTCGATGTTGATGGCCCGAAAATCCGCACTTTCCGCCGTGCCGAATGTGACGACACGCCCGCGGCAACGGCCGGCCATGCCGGCCACATGTGGATCGTCGGCGCTGAGGCAGACGGTGCCTCCAACGTGGACAGCGGCGGCGAGGCGGCCTTTTTCGCGCGCCACGCCCTCCAGCATCGTCATGCCGATACGCGACGGGCGGTAGCTGGTCTCGTGGTCGGTGCCAACCGAGGTGATGACGGCGATATCCACGCGAAGGCTTCGCGCTAGCGGCGCTATAGCTCCGGGGGCATATCCCGACACTTCCTGCACGACGAAGTCGACCGGCTGCCGCCGCCGCCGGTGCGGTCGTAGCAGGTGCTTGTCATTGTTGGGATGGGTGAGGACGTCGAGAGTGCCCTCGCCGGCGAGCATGTGGCTGATCAGCCGAACTGCCGTGGACTTGCCACAACTCCCGGTGACGCAGATCTGAGTGCCGACAAGGCGGCGCTGCCGCCAGCCGGTGTAGATTTCACGGCCGCGTGCCAAGGCACTGAGGATGTGTTCGTGCAACGTGTCAGCCGGCCGGGCTGGACGGGATTCGTATTCGATGGTTTCTGCTGAAGTCTCAGGCATCAGGCGGCCGCCGATTGGTTGGCTGCAGTGACTTAGTCGACGACGCGCCAAAGCTGCGATCTGGTGTAGGCTTTGAAAAAGACCACACCCGGCGGGCGCGTGTCCAGGTATTTGGCCACGTCGAAAGAAGTGGGAGCGACCACCTGGTTGTTGAGGCCGCCAGCCTCGCGCCGCACTTTGCAGGTGCGGTGGCGACCGATTGTTGCAGCAATCGCGCCGGATCGGCCAGCCCGCAAGACGTGCGGACAAATGCATCCTATGGAGGTTTCGGACTTTTTCCTAGTCGCATCGCACGGTGCAAGACAGGGCGGGGGTCTGCTCCGGTGAGACAACAGCCGGCACGAAGGCTGGCACCATCTTCCCGGACTTGCGCGCTGCGCAACGCCAGATAAACACCTGCTGTGGGGTCAGGCCGTGCCGACGCGCGACCTCGGAAACAACTGCCCCGGGAACCAGGGTCTCTTCAAAGAATCCGCGCCCGATCACTCGACACCCCAGCGCCGGCGACCCAGGGTCCCGATGATCACCCCGAAGGCTCGAACCGCCCCTTCGGGGTCAAGTCCATGGTGAGCCCAGACACAAGACGATCCTCCAAATCAGGACCGCCGTTCTGAGCTGGACACCCGCAAAAGCCTGTGTTTCGGCGTGCAAATCTTCGACGCCGTTTGACACCCTTAGCCGATTGCGCGCTGGGCCGATCACAAGCCGACATTGATGTCGTGGGCTACGATTCAGTAGGGCCGTCGGGTAGCGTTTCAGGCAAAGGACTACGTGGCCTCACCTGTGGCTCCGACCGTCGTCACTATGGGTTGTAAAATACCTGGTTCATTTCCGCCCAACCGGTTTCACCCGGCAAAGGTAACTGCATTGGGTCGCACAGTGCTAGCCATTCGGTGTTACGGGGATGTGCGGCTAGCGCTGCCATGTCCGCTTCGTAGTTTTCTCCCGCGTATTCATAATAGCCGAACTCGTACAGCCTCCCGTCGGGCAGACGATGGAGAAAGATGCTGAAGTTCCGGATATTGGCGGCGGCCAGGAGGTCACGAACGCCAGTTCCTGCATGCAACGCCACGTAGTCATTCGCGCACTCCTCCCGTAGGCCAATGAGCATGCCGAAGCGACGGGTCGACCCAGTAGCGGCGGTCAAGTGGTCCTCCTTAGATTGCATAAGCTAATTCACTTAGCGTGGACGATTGCTGCGCGTTGGTCGCTTCGGCGTGGCGTTGAGACGATGGCCGCCTTTATCATCTCTCCACACGATGCGGCGCACTCTGAAACCGATTACATACTCTTTCAGGAGCCGAGCCTGGCCCGTGTATCCTTGATGGGGTAGGCGATAGCGGTTGGTAGGTCCGGCCTATTTGTCAGACTCGAGTTTGCCATTGCTTGACCAATCGTGACGTTCAACTTCCTGAAAAACTATATCAACGACGTCTGGCGAGCATCGTAGGATGCGCGCAGCCTCACGTGTCACAACGTCCGCGAACTCGCGCTTCTGGTCGATTGTACGGCCCTTCAGAAGTTCAACCCTTATCATGGGCATGCAGCAGCTTCTCCTCGCGCGATCTTGGTCACCTAATTTGCTCCGCAAACGGGAGCGGCTCTCCTAACTCGTCTGCACGATGGCACGCGACCAAATGGTCTGCCGCCAACACTCGCAGCGGCGGGTCGGTCTCGGCGCACTTGGCGAGGGCCATCGGACAGCGGTTGCGGAAGCGACAGCCAGAAGTGGTCGCACCTACTTCGACCTCGCCGTGAACTGCGGGCGCGCCATGGCGGCGGCGGGGATCGGGAACCGGACTCGAGGCAATCAGCGCGCGCGAATAGGGGTGGTGCGGCGCAGCAAAGAACGCAGCGGCAGGAGCCTGCTCAACGATCCGGCCCAAGTACATGACGCAGACCACATCAGCGATGTGGTCCACGAGTGCTAGGTCATGAGAAATAAAGAGATAGGAGAGTCCTAGCTCGCGCTGCAGGTCGAGCAGCAGGTTCACGATTTGCGAGCGAACCGACACGTCGAGAGCAGATACGGGTTCGTCGCAAACGATCAGGCGAGGCCGCGTTGCGATAGCGCGCGCGATGCTGACGCGTTGCCTTTGACCCCCGGACAGCTCGTGCGGGAAGCGCCCGGCGATTTCCGGAGCGAGCCCGACGCTTTCGAGGATCTCGGCGACCCTCGTCGGAAGCTTTGACGGCGTCGCGAGACGATGGATGCGCAAAGGCTCCGCGACCAACGTTTGGACGCGAAAGTGCGGGGTCAAAGACCCATATGGGTCCTGTAAAACGATTTGAACGTCACGGCGAAATGCTAAACGCTCCCTGCGAGACCTCGTTGAGACAGGTCGTCCGTCGAACACAAGCTCGCCTTCGTCCGGTATCTCCAACTGGGTGATGAGCTTCGCCAGTGTCGACTTGCCGCATCCAGATTCACCCACGACTGCCAGCGTCTCGCCAAATGCCAACTGTATCGACACATCATCAACCGCAGTTATTTGGCGGACAGCATTGCCACCGCGCAGTTTATAGCGCTTTCGCAGCCCCCTGGTGCTCAGAAGCGGTGCTTTCGAAGCACTCATGGTGCCGCATCCCAGCGGACAAATTGATCGGCCAACTCCTGCCAGCGATGGCAGCGGACCGAGCGCCCCGCGCCGGCTGACTCAAGCTGAGGCTGCTGTTGACGACAGAGGTCAACGCCGAATGCGCAACGATTTCCGAACGCGCATCCCCTGCGTTCCTCGGCGGGCGAGGGCACGGCACCTTCGATGGATGGTAGATGAGCCTTGCGCGCCGCACCGCCCGCGCGCGGCAGCGAGTCGAGCAGTCCTCGGGTATAGGGATGTCGTGGCATGGCAAAGAGGTCGTCAACGCCAGCCATTTCGACGATCTCACCGGCATACATGACCGCGACCCGCTGCGCAGTTTGCGCGATCACGCCGAGGTCGTGGGTGATCAGCAGAACCGACATTTTCTGCTTCGTTTGCAGCCTGACAAACAGATCAAGTATCTGGGCCTGAATCGTCACATCGAGCGCCGTTG
>CAMDAL010000353.1 GCA_945888565.1 Devosia equisanguinis
TCAGAACCTCTGTGCACCGGTACTAGCCGCCTTTGCCTGCACGCTGGGCATCATCCCGCACATGGCTGCCGCGATCACCGGACTGGCGGCGCTGCTGCACACCTCGGCGCTGGCCTTCGAGGTGATCAAATACCTCGGCGTCGCCTACCTGCTCTACATGGCCTGGGCAACGCTGCGTGAGAAAGGCGCGCTCAGCGTCGATACAGACAAGGCGCCGCAATCGGCCCGCAAGGTGCTGGTCGAGGGTATTCTCATCAACATCCTCAACCCAAAGCTGTCGCTCTTCTTCTTCGCCTTCCTGCCGCAGTTCGTGCCGGCCAGCGAGCCGAACGCCTTGCCGCTGATGCTGCAGATGAGCGCGGTATTCATGCTGGTGACCTTCGTGATCTTCGCCATCTATGGGGTGTTCGCCGCGGCGGTGCGCAATCACATCATCACCCGGCCCAAAGTGCTGACCTGGATGCGCCGCAGCTTCGCCGCCGCCTTCGTCGGGCTCGGCGTCAAGCTGGCGCTGACCGACCGCTGAACTAGGCTTCTGCCACCTGGTCGCGCATCAACCCAAGGTTGCGGGCCGCCTCGAGGCGGTGGGACCCGGTCTTTAGCGTCAACCGACCTTCGAGGGTGTCGAGATCCTGCAACTCGGCGAGCTGCAACGCAAAGCCGGCCTCTATCTGACGCACCACATGACCGGCGACGGCCCCCACCGCCACCAGCGAACCCGGCTTCAGCATGATATCGGCCGAGACCGCCACGCCCGAGCGCGACATATCGATGATCAGGCAGTCGATCTGGCGACCCTGCCCCAGCACCAGCGTGGCGCTGGGGTCGCGCGGCAGCACTCGTTTGTGCTCGCGACGATCTTCCACCGCCCGCAGCGAGCGCCGCTTAAGCCAGAGGATACGGGAGTCGAGCGTCGCGCGTTCGTCGGCCTCCAGTTCGAACTCCGCCACAAAGCCGTTTTCCAGCTTGCGGGTGATCTTCCCGCGCAGCTTGCCGAGTTCTTGAAAAGACAGGCCGAGGCGTTCCCCTACTCCGCCGATGACCGGCGCGTTCAACACCACCTCGCGCACCGAAATGCTGCGGGCGCGGCAGGCGAAAACCTTGGGGATGTCAGTGGAGAGCGCGCGGCTGGCAAGCACGTAGCTGCCCACCATGTCACCGATGAAACGTGTCTCGTTCACAAAAAAACCGTCCGCAAAATGATTAGCCAGTACTGGAAATGGGCAATGCTTTAATCTGGTAACCGCTCACCAGCCGATCGGCGTCGGAGCCCTCGAGTATCCGGTCGAATTCCACTGCAAAGCCGCCGGCAAACACCCGGCTGACCCGGCCGGGCACCCGCCCCACCATGATCGGCGTCCCGACAGCCGCTGCGTAGTCGCTCATCACGGCGGCGCCGGAGCGGGACACGTCTCGGAGGGTGACCGCGACCATGTCGCCGTCCTCGAACGCGACTGTGGTCCGGCTGTCATGCGGGCGGCTGCGCATGAACATCCGCTTGTCCGTGTGCGGGCGACCGTTCCGGCGAGTCAGCCACGCCACCCAGGTACCCAGCCGCTGGCGGGCCGGAGCGTTCAGCAGGTTGTGGCAGATGAAGCCATCATGGCGGACCGTCTCGATATTGGCGCGGACTGGTCCGAAGCCTTCGATGTCGACCCAGACCGCTTGCCCCAGCCCGGCGGCCTCGCTGGTGCCGATACGCATGGCTGCTGCCGAAAGGCTGAGGATGGTGCACGGCACCACCCGCACACCGCCGGTCGCCGACGGCATGGTGAAGCTCGCGGCCAGCCCTCCCTCGAAACGAGCTTCGCTGCGCCGATCGACGGCCTTCAACGCACTCGCACCAGCGGGCACAGGCGTATCCATGTTGACTTCCCCAAGTTCCTCTTCAGAACATAGGGGGCAGCAAGTAAATCATCCCCTAAGGCAAGTCATAAGGATGACCCTGTAGACGTTGTCCGTTCGATGGGCGCCTGCTGCACCGATACTTGTTGCCGAGCGCAGACAACGTGATCATCTATTCGTCGCCGAGCGCCATTTCCGCGAAGAACTCTTCTGGTCCTTCGACGGGCTTGAGCCGCTTGCCGTCGATCAGCAGGTAGCGGTTACCGACGTTCCGCACGAAGCTGCGATCGTGCGACACGAGCACGCCTGTCGCGTCGTGCTCCAGGATCTCGCTCTCGAGCGTCTCCCGCCCGGGGATGTCGACGTGGTTGGTCGGCTCGTCCATCAGGTAGAAGTTCGGCTCGATCAGCCGCAGCGCCAGCAGCCCGACCCGGGCCCGCTGGCCGAAGCTCAGTTCCGACATTGGCCGGCCCTGCTTCTCGATGGTGAACCCCGCCGCCGCCAGCAGGCTCCGTACTCGCGCATCGGGCAGCTTGAAGCGCTCGCCGATAAACGCCTCCGGCGTCTCGCGGTCCGGCAGCTGGCTCATATCCTGGTCAGTGTAGCCGAGCACGACCGAGGGCGTGACATTGATGCCCTCGACTCCACCGTCCGCTATCGCCCGGTTCAGCAGCTTCACGAACTGCGACTTGCCGGTGCCGTTGCGGCCAAGCAGAACGATCCGGTCGCCCTGGAAGATATGCAGCTTGTCGATCCGGAACAGCGGCGTCCCCACCGGCGTCGAAACGGTGACGTTCTCGATGCCCACCAGCAGCTTGGCGTGGGTACCGCGGTTGGCCAGCCGGATCTCGCCCGAGCGCTCCTTGTGCGTCTCGACGACCCGCTCCTCGATCTTCGCAGCGCGGTCCTTGAGCTGCTTGGTCTTGGTGATCAGCAGGTCGCTGCCCGAGTTGATGCCGATGTTCTTGAGCTTGGCCGCCTGCTTCCGCAGCTTGGTGGCTTCCTTGAGGTCGCGCTCGTTCTGCGCGAGTTGCGCCTCGTCCTCCTGCTCGATCGCGCTGCGGGCCGCCGTGTAGCTGAGCGGAAAGTAGCGCGAGGTGCCGGGGCGGAGAAACAGCGTCCGATTGGTCACCGCATCCAGGAAGTCGCGATCATGGCTCGCCACCAGCAGCGGCACGGTGCGTGCCTCGCGATTGAGCCACTGCTCGAGCCGGAAGATCTTGGCGAGGTCGAGATGGTTGGTCGGCTCGTCCATCAGCAGCGCATCGGGCTCGCTCACCCACACGCGGGCGATCAGCATGAGCCGCTGCCAGCCGCCCGACAGTTCACTGACCAGGCGGTCGCGCATCTCCCATGGCGTCTCGAACCCATCGAGCGCCACGTCGGCCTTCCAGGCATCGGCGTCGCGATCGGCGGGCGGCAGGGCGTCGAGCACCGCTTCGCGCATCGACAGGGACACCAGCGACTTCGGCACATCCTGTTCGACATAGCCGAGCCGCAGCCCGCGCGAGCGCACCACATCGCCCGTCGTCGGCTCGCCGAGCCCGGCGATGATCCGCAGCAATGTCGTCTTGCCGAGCCCGTTGCCGGCGATGAGCCCGACGCGATCGCCGTCGGCAATCACGACGCTCAGGTCACGGAACAGCTGCACGCCGGCGATGATGGAAAGGTTCTGAAGGCTGATCGAGCCCATGTCATTCTCACAAGTCTGGAAATGCGTAAGGCCCGCGCAATGCGCCAAGCCGGTACGGGCAGACCTGAGGTGAAGAACGAAATGTCGTCCGGACCCGCTCGGTCAGCCCTGCAACGAAAGCTGCAGGGCACCAACAGGGCCACGGCTGCGGTACGCGTCAAAACGGAATCCCACGCCGACCTCCCTGAAACTGGTGTTGCGGAGGGATGAAAGTATAGCGGGGCCGGATGCTTGCGGCAAGCAGCCTCGATCCGGAGGACCTACGCGATGTAGAAAATCACCGCGATCACTGTCACGTAGACCGAACGCGGGAGAACGAGATGGGCAAGCCGGTACGCAGAACTTTTCAACCCGGCTTGCAACCACCCGTAAAACTGGCGCGCCCCCTTAACCCCAAAATCCGCAGAGCTTTTGCTGGCACGCATACGGCTACTCCGAACTCAAAACCGCATGTCCGTGAGGTTACGCGGAGGCGCTTAAAAAAGTGCTGAGACAAAGCAAACGAAGTCTGAACGGTTTGCCCCAAAAGGACGCGCTCGACCCTATGCCTGGGGCAGAGCGCGTTGAATTCGTTGAGCTTTCGATCAGGATCGGCGCAACCGATCACGATCAAGAATCGCACCGGAGCAGGTAGAAACCCGCAGCAGGTACACCCACTCGCCCTTCGTGGCCCGCATCTGGATGCGC
>CAMDAL010000354.1 GCA_945888565.1 Devosia equisanguinis
CCCCCAAGGTTGGTGTAGGGGATCATGTAGACGATGGGATAGAAGCCCCACGACGCGAAGGTCAGCAGCCGCGCCTGCTTGATGAGCCCGCGAACACTCTCCGGCTGGCGCTCGATCGCAGCACCGAGGCCCCTGAACAGTTCCCAGACGATGTACAGGAACGGAACGGTCGAGAGCGTGCCCCAGATGGCGCGGGTGATATTGTCATCGGCAATCTCGCCCGGGTAGCCCAGAACGATCATCAGCGCAGCGGCAAACCCCAGCTTGACCGACTTGGACACGGTCTCCTGCTGGCTAAGGCGCATGACGAGGACCAGTTCGATCAGCAACAGCGGCACGGTCAGCAGCCAGTCGACGTATCGGTAGGCGTCGTTGAAGGCGAGGCCCGTGACGGTGATGACGCCATCGCGCACTTCATAGGCTGTTTCCCAGCTCTCAAAGATTCGGAAGTAGTGATAGGCTGCGATGGCTGTGACCAGGCCCGAAATCGTCAGCGCAGTCTTGTATCCAGGTCCCACCTGTGATCGGCCGAACCATAGAAATATCGTCGCCGCCGCCATGGTAGCGAAGGTGAATGAAAATGCGTTGTACACGAGCAGGTACTGCCCGATCTCGATCGTCGGCATTGTAGCAAACCTCTCCCTCGAATTTTCTGCCAGGTGTCGGTAGGGCGCGGAGCGACCCGGACGCTGGTCGGGAGAGAGTTATTCACTTCGGCTCTATCGGACCATACGGCTTTTAAGCCGTGGTTGGGGCCGCGTTTGTGTGTCGATCCGTCCGTTCACACGGCAGCCCATGCCGCAGACGGGGGGTCGAGCGGCGCGCCCGGCAGCTAGCCGGCGCTTACCAGTTGACCAACCCAGGCGCAGCACCGATATAGGCACTGTCTTCGATCTGACGGACAAGAAAATCGGCGAGGTCAGAACGCGAAATGAGCCCGTTTCGCCATTGCGAGGGGTCGCGCAGCACCTTGTAGCGACCCGAGCGCCCGCCAGGTGTCAAGACGCCGGGCCGCACGATCGTCCAGTCAAGCGCGGTGCCCTTGATCAACTTCTCTTGCCGTGTCTTATCGTCATAGGCGCGGCCGAAGACGATCTGGAACGGCACTCTCTGTAGGCAACTTATGCTCGCCTGGCTCTCACCGGCTCCGAACCCGGTCACGCAGATCAGTCGCTTGACGGACTGCGCCTGCATCGCGCTCAACAGGACGCGCGTCGCCTCCGAGAAGAGGTGGACCGGCCGCGCCAACTCACCGAGCCCGATACCCAGCGTCATGATCACGGCATCGACCCCGGCGAGGGCGGTTCTGACGTCGGTGGGGTCCAGGGCATCGCCGCTGACTTTTTCCAGTCTGGGGCTAACCAAGGACATCGTAGAGGCGGATCGCGACAACGCCCTGACGTCGTAGCCAGCGTCGATGGCCTGGCGGGTGGTTTCCAGCCCGACGCCCTTGCTCGCCCCAATGATCAGTACTTTCAAGGCACTACCTCTACTCTACTTGCGCGTTCGGCTCGCGTTCAGGCGCGGCATTCAGGAACCGCTGCAATGCCACGGCACGCCCATGGAACGCATCTGTTGACGGTCCGGAGTAGCCTTCAGTCGTGCTCGCCAGTCTTACCGCGACCAAGGCTTCGAATGAAAAGCTGTGGCCGCGTGGCCGCCGAGGTCAGGGTCGCGACCGTTACGGCAGCGGCGGCAATCAACACCGTGTGGCCGACAGCGCTGGCCACGAAGCCGGCGTAGCTGCCGATCGCCAGCGAGAAACTGGTTGCCCACATCAGGCCGAGCGCCTGCAGGATGTAATGCCGGATTGCAATGTCGGGAATATTGCGAACCGGACTGACCTCATGATTGAATACGAAGTTCCACGCCAGCAAGACGTAACCGCCGAGTTTATTCGCCATAGTGATTTCCTCCTCGACCGGCCGAAGCTCGCCAGCCACTGTGTTTCAACCAATACTTCGGGATGCGCTGCCCTGATCCACGCTCGTTTCGGCGGATCATCTGCAAAGCCTGCAAGTATGTGATCTACGGGGTAAGGCGATGCCGCGCCATACGGCTTTTAGGCCGTGCAGGGGCGGCTCAAAGGCCGGCCTCTACTGCCAACCGAATGGCGTCGGCGACGTTGTGGGTGCCGATCTTCTCGAGGATGATGGCGCGATGCATCTTCACGGTCTTCTCGCTCAGGCCCAGATGAAACGAGATCTGCTTGCTGCGATAGCCAGCCGCAATCTGTTGCAGGACTTCGCGCTGGCGTGGAGAAAGGGTCTTCACCACCTCCACGGCGTGACGATGGCGACTTGACGATGGCCCGACCGCATCCTCGTCCAGTTCAACCTGGGTGCCGATGAAATACTCCAGCTCTCCGTCTGGCAGAAAGACCGGGGCCACAAGGACCGCGTTGCGGAAGGGGCTCCCGTCGCGCTTGTAGTTCAGGATTTCCACCAGCACCGGTTTGCGGTCTCTGGTCCCCTGTCGAATGCGCTCTGTCAGCCACGGCTCGGTGGCAGGCCCGGCGAGGAACCGACAGTTCCGCCCGACAATTTCATCCTCGCGATACCCGGTAAGGGTGCAGAATGCGGAATTGACGGCAATTATCGGGTTGTCTGGAAGACGCGGATTACTGATCACCGAGGCGATCGGGCTGGCGGCGATCGATGACAGCAGCGCGCTGCTTGAATCAGAATCGTACTCGATCACGAGAACGGCACCTCCCACGCCATTCATGGCCCGTTAGTGCGGGGCAATCAATACGCCCTTCCGCCTCATAGGGTCGCAACATCTTGCGTGATGGGCCGGCAAGAACCACCATGGCTCCACCGCCTAGGTCACTGTGACCGCACAGGTCTTGACCGGCAGATCTCTCTTTTCGACGCGCTTTGCCATTTCACTTCCCCTCTCCTGGCGGCGCCCGGCCGATCCTTCGCTGGATGCCTTTCCCCGGGGGAGAACGCCAGGTGGCTCCATCATGCTCAACTTTCCGAAGACGGCCTTGTGAGACCGCTGCGGAAGACCACATATTCGGTTATGGCAAGCAAAGACCACATACTGACGAAATTTGGAAAGTCGGCCGAGTTCCAGAGCAGCCCGTCATCGAGCGGCGAGATCGCTGACTTTATTCGACAAGTGGGCCTGAAAGTTCGAACTGGCGGCGCGAACGAGCAAGGCAGGCTGCTGTTTGCCCTCGATGCGACGATGAGCCGGCAACCGACATGGGATCTCGCCTCTTCCCTGCACGCAGAGATGTTCGGGGCACTGCCGGCAGACGGGAAACTGTCGGTTCAGCTTCTCTATTTCCGCGGCCTCGCCGAGTGTCGCGCTTCGAAGTGGGTAAATGACGCCGCGGGCCTCGGCCGGCTGATGTCGGGTGTTGCCTGCCAGGGTGGCAACACCCAGATCAGCAAAGTCCTGGCGCATGCCCGGCGCGAGCATGGGAAGCAGCCCCTGGACGCCCTGGTCTACGTCGGAGATGCGATCGAGGAGAATGTCGACAGCCTGGCAGCCAAAGCTGGCGAACTCGGTCTCCTCGGCTGCAGGATGTTCATCTTCCAGGAAGGTCGCGACCCCAGAGTTGAGGCAGCATTCCGGGAACTTGCGAGGCTGACCAAGGGGGCATACGCCCGTTTCGACACCGGTGCACCGGCAGAACTGGCGGCGCTGCTGCGCGCGGTAGCGGCCTATGCGACTGGCGGTCGGGCAGCGCTCAAGTTGCAGAACTCGGCGCGTGCAACTGCGCTGCTTCAGCAGTTGAAGTAACATGGGCTATGTTCTTTTAGGCTTGGTCGCCCTGCTTGCACTAGCAGGGGGTTGGAGGGTCTATTCCGGTTTGCGTCCAGCGGCACGTGCCGGCCTTTTGCGGTGGGGGCTGGGTGGCAGTGCCGCTCTGTTGACCGTCGGCCTTGTCGTCGTGCGGCGCATCGATGTGGCCACCTTCACCGGAGCTGCCGCCTTCTCGATCCTGCGGTATGGGAGGCTTGGCCCGTTCACGCTGGGAGGCGGCGACGTCAGTGCTGACAACGTCTCGAAAGCCCGCAGCCGCTATTTTGCGCTTACCCTCGATCACGACAGCGGCGCGGTCTCGGGGCGCATTATTGCGGGACAGTTATCTGGGCGGGACCTGACCGAGCTCGGCGAGATGGAGACCAGGGCACTCTTCGAGGAGATCGCGACTGACGCCGACAGCGTTGCCTTGCTCGAGAGCTGGCTGGACGCT
>CAMDAL010000355.1 GCA_945888565.1 Devosia equisanguinis
TCGTGATCCTCGTCATCGACGCCCTGGTGCTGGCCCTCATCGCGAATCGCTGGTCGCGGGACCGGGCTTCGGCGCTGATGTTCATCCCCTATTTGGCCTGGGTGCTGTTCGCGAGCATCCTGAACCTGTCGATCGCCATCCTCAACTGACAGCCTCGACAACAGTTGTGACGAAGGCAATCGATTTGATTGATTGACCGCGACGCCGTGGTGCTGCGTATTCTTGCGCACCTGGTCAACTCGTTGCGGCGGCGATGGATTTTCAGCTCTTTATCGATCGGATGCTCGATCCGACGCACATCCTGACGCATATTCCCTACGCGCTGCTGGTGCTTTCCATGATGATGAACAGCATGGGCTGGCTGCGCGCCATCGCCATTGCTGCCGGTGTGATCCGGATCATCAACCGAGCCTGGTTCGAGGTCGATCCGATCATCGTCTTCTGGGAAGTGATCTTCGTGGCCGTCAACGTCGGCCAGTTGCTGATCCTCTGGTATTACGCCCGCCGTCACCGCTTTGCCGAGCACGAGTCGCATTTCGCCGCTTCGATGCCCACCGGCGTCGATCGCCGTTCGATCCGCCGGCTGCTCAAGCTGGCCGATACAAGGCTCGCCCAGCCGGGCGAGACGCTGACGACGCAGGGGGCGCGGGTGGCCGACCTGATGTTCATCGCCGACGGCGTCGTGCAGATCGAGCGGGGCGGGCAGATCGTTGCCGTTTGCGGGCCGGGCGATTTTCTCGGCGAGATGAGCTTCGTTACCGGTGGCCCGGCGACGGCGACTGCCGTGGTGGTGAAACCGCTGCGCTATCTCGCCTTCGACCAGGCACGCCTCCACCAGGCGCTCGAAGCCGACGGCGACCTCAAGCAGGCCATGGACGCCAGCTTCAACCGCAACCTCGTGGGCAAGCTGGCGAAGTCGGGGCAGGGGATGCCGGCTCGGGCCTGATCAGGCGTTGAGGGCGGCCAGCGTCCGAGACGGTGCGAGCCGCAGCGTCAGGCAGGTGATGTCGTCGGCCTGGTCCGCGCCGGCGGCGAATGCGTCGACATCGGCGTAGATGCGGGCGAGCAGTTCCGCCGCGGGCGTCGCTCCCGCCGCGTCCAGCAGCGCCTCGAGCCGCGCGGTGCCGAACTCCTGCTCGCTGGAGTTCATCGCCTCGGTGACGCCATCGGTGAACAGCACCAGGCTGTCGCCCGGGTTGAGCACCAGCAGCGCCGACTTGGTCGCGCGGCCGGCGATCAGCCCGACCGGAATGCCGGTGGTCGGCAGGGCCTTGCGGTTACCGGCAGAGAGCACATAGGGGGCGTTGTGACCGCAATTGCCGTATTCGAGCACGCCCGAGCGCAGGTCCAGCACGCCGTAGAACAGCGTCGCGAACATGTTGGCGTCGTTGTCGCGGCAGAGGTGCTCGTTGACGCGCGTCAGCGTGCTCGCCACATCGGGCTCGCTCTGTGCCGCATTGCGCAGCGCCGTGATCGCCACGGCCATGAACAGGGCGGCGGGGATGCCCTTGCCGCACACATCGCCGATGGCGATCGCCACGCGCTTGTCGTCGAGCATAAAGTAATCGTAGAAGTCGCCGCCCACGTCGCGGGCCGGGCGCATGTCGGCGCTGAGGTCGAGCACGCCCGAGACGAAGCGCAACTGCTCGGCACGCGGCAGGAACGAGCGCTGGATCAGCGCCGCGCTCGCCAGGTCATCCGCCTGCCGCCGCTTGTCGACGATCTGCTCGGCGAAACGCTTGAAGGTGGCGGCGAAGGTGACGAGCTGGGGCGAGGGATGCGCCAGGTCATCGATGATCCGCGCATCGAACTCTCGCCGCTCGAGCGCCGAAAGCGCGTTGCCGTAGAGCGAGAGCGCTTGGTTCATCCCATCGAGCTGTCGCCCGAGCTGGCTGATCACCGACAACAGGAATTCCGGCGCCCGCTGCCCAACCTCGATAAGCTCAGCCGCACTGAGGCGGTACGCCAGCACCGGCGTCACCGTTTCAATCGTCGCGGTGCGCGGATAGCCGGCCAATACGCCGAGCTCACCGATCAATCGTGGCGCCTCGACCGCGGCGAGCTGCACCCGCTCGTAGTCGCTTTCGGCGAATACCGCGAGCGAGCCCTCGGCGACGAAATAGGCGAATTCGCTCTTGTCGCCCTGCCGGATCATGACTTCGCCCGCCGGGATGCGCACCGGCGTCAGCCGGACCAGAAGCTCGTCGAGGGCGGCAATCCCGACATCGGCAGTGCGGGTGAGGGTGAAACGGCTGGTTGTGCGGATGGCGTGACTCATGACAGTTCGTTGTCAGTCCTCCGCTTTAGTCTCCGGCTGCTCGCCCCGCAAGAATTTCACGATGACGCGGTTGCCACCGGGAAGTGGCTCGTAGAGCAGCTCGCTCGAAAAGCTGCGGATCAACTGCATGCCGAGCCCACCCGGCATCACCTCTTCGAGCGGCCGGCGGATCGGTCTGGCCGGTGCCTGCGACACATCGAAGGGCCGGCCATTGTCCTCGACGAACAGGCTTACGTCATCGTCGCCGAGGTCCAGCGCCAGCTCTACGAAAAGCGGCAGCTCGTCGTCGTTGGTCGTCGCCGTCCCCGGACCGCCGTGATTCATCACGTTGGTGAACAGCTCCTCGAGGCAAACCTCGATTGCGAAGGCCAGCTTCGCGGATAGCTGCTCGGTCTCCGTCACCCCATGCAGCCACGTCGCAGCCGCCACCACCCCGTCGATCGTCGCGGGGAACCGTGTGCGATGGCGTTGCGTGGTCGTGGTCTGCATCGGATGAGCTCAGGAGAGCAGGGTCGCTTCCGCTTCATGCCGCGTGGTGGTGATGGGGATGATCGTGTCGATGCCGCTCGAGCGCAACACCTGCTCGACGTTCGACTGCGGGCTCAGCACTACCATGCCGCCATTCTTGGCGCGGAGGGTCTTGCAGGCGCTGACTAGCGTGCGAATACCCAGCGAGGCGAGAAAATCCACCTTCGACAGGTCGACGATAACGTAAGTGCTCTCGGCCGCAACCGCGCCGAAAGTTGGGTCTGCAGCGAGGGCACCCGCAACGTCGAGGCGACCATCAAGCTCGATCAGCGTGATGCCGTTGCCGGCATCGGAAATCGTACATTCCATTAGTTTCGGCTCCATCTCCAGCGCCGGAAGAAACGCCCGCTTTCCGGCCGAATGCAGCTTATGTCCACTCAAATGTAACAGTCCGATGACACTGCCCGCCCACACTCTGGCACAGCCGCAATTTTCCTCGATTGATCCGGGCGCAGCGTCGTGCGAACCGGATCAGTCAGCAGTCCGGACGTTTGGCGGCGCCTCGGGCGGCAGGTTGGCTTTGGGGAGCGACATGAGCGGTACTTTTGGCGATTTCGGTCTGCTTGACCGGGCCAGCGACGAAGTGCGTAAAATTCCTGCGGGGCAGGCGATCATCAACGCCGGCGATGAGGCGCGCGAGTTCTTCGTCATCCGCCGCGGGACAGTGGTGGTGCGCATCGGCAACCGGACGCTCGACACCCTGGGCGAGGGCGACGTCTTCGGCGAAATGGCGCTGATCGATTCCGGCCCCCGTAGCGCGTCGGTGATCGCCGACACCGACTGCGAGGTGACCCCCGTCAGCGAGAAGCAGTTCCTGTTCATGATCAGCGAGGCGCCGTATTTCGCGCTGAGCGTCATGCGCGTGCTGGTCGACCGGCTGCGTCGCGCCAACCAGGCACTCCCCGGCGACTGACCTGCGGTGAACCGCCGGACGACGACTGAAGGACAAATTGAATGACGGCTATGCTCGACGAACTGCTGCACGGGCTTTCGAACCCGGTGATCCTGTTCGGTCATTTCACCTATTTTTTGCTGATCGCTTCCATGCTGATGCGTCGCATGGTGACACTGCGCATCCTTGCCGTCGCGTCGGGCCTCGCCAAGATAGTCTACCGCGGTGTTTTCGTGCTCGATCCGGTGAGCGTGCTGTGGGAGACGATCTTCGTGATCGTCAACGTCGTGCAGCTGGGGCTGATCTGGTACTACGAGAACCATCACCGCTTCGATGAAGAGCATCAGCACTTCGCCGACAACATGCCCGACACCGTCGATCGCAGCGCCATCAAGCGCCTGCTCGATCTCGCCGACCTTGAGCGATTTGCTCCCGGCACGGTGCTCACCACCGAGGGGATGGTGGTGACCAAGCTGATCTACATTGCCGACGGCATCA
>CAMDAL010000356.1 GCA_945888565.1 Devosia equisanguinis
CCCGGCCTTCTGCATTTCCGGCTATGGGTGCCCCGCGCCTATCCTAGCCAGCAGCCGGATCATCGAGGCGCTGGCCAGGGACGGCGGCTGATTTCCCGGCGCGACGTCCTGGACATTAGCGATCGGCTGCCATCACCCGAATCGGGTTATAATTGGCAGGATGCACGGCCGCCAACTGATCGGTGATCGATGGGGATTCCCCCGCTATCAACAGTAATCACAGCGGTCGGTGAAAGGTCGCCAACCCGCCACAATAAGCCTCGCGTCGCGACCGGCGGCTGGTAAACGAAACCTTTACGACCTGAGCCGAGACTCCGAATCGATATGGCCGACACCAATGTCCATCGCCTGCGTCCGGGAGAGGAGAAACCCTTCCGCCTTGCGCCCCATAACGTGGAGGCGGAGCAGGCGCTGCTGGGCGCGGTGCTGGTCAACAACGAGGCGTTCTACCGCGTCTCGGATTTCCTGATCCCCGAGCATTTCTACGAGCCGATCCACCGCACCATCTACGAGGTACTGGGCAAGATCATCCGTGCCGGGAAGACGGCGACGCCGATCACCGCCAAGACGTATCTGGGCGAGCAGCTGACGCCCGAAGTGACGATGTCGCAGTACCTGGCGCGGCTCGCGGCGGAGGCCACCACCGTCATCAACGCCGCCGACTACGGCCAGTCGATCTACGATCTCGCGATCCGTCGCAATCTGATCCAGATCGGCGAGGAGATGGTGCAGGTCGCCTATGACTCCGACGTCGAGGCGACGGCGAACAAGCAGATCGAGGAAGCCGAGAAGCAGCTTTTCGACCTGGCCGAAAAGGGCCGCTACGATGGCGGCTTCCAGACCTTCTCCGCCGCGCTGACCGAAGCCATCAAGATGGCCGGCGAGGCCTATTCGCGCGATGGGTCGCTGTCGGGTACCTCCACCGGCTTGGTTGACCTCGACAAGCTGATGGGCGGCCTGCAGCGCTCGGACCTGATCATCCTTGCCGCGCGTCCCGCCATGGGCAAGACCTCGCTCGCCACCAACATCGCCTTCCATGTGGCCAAGAATTTTCGCGGCGAAGTGCAGGCGGACGGGCACACCAAGACCATCGATGGCGGCCATGTGGGGTTCTTCTCGCTCGAAATGAGCGCCGAGCAGCTGGCGACGCGTATTCTCGCCGAGCAGGCAGAGATCTCGTCGTCCGATATCCGCCGCGGCAATATCCACGAGAGCCAGTTCGGCAAGCTGGTCGATACCTCCAACCTGATGGCATCGATTCCGCTCTATATCGACGACACCGGTGGTATTTCGGTGGCCCAGCTCGCGGCCCGCGCCCGGCGGCTGAAGCGCCAGAAGGGCCTCGACCTGCTGGTCGTCGACTACCTGCAACTGCTCTCGGGCTCCTCGAAGAAGTCCTCCGAAAACCGCGTGCAGGAACTCACCGAGATCACCACCACGCTGAAGGCGCTGGCCAAGGAGCTCGAGGTGCCGATCATCGCGCTCAGCCAGCTCTCGCGTCAGGTGGAGAACCGCGACGACAAGCATCCGCAGCTGTCCGACCTGCGCGAGTCCGGCTCGATCGAGCAGGACGCCGACGTGGTGCTGTTCGTCTATCGCGAGGAATACTATCTCAAGAACAAGGAACCCAAGGCCGGTACGCCCGAGTATCAGGCGTGGATGGCCGAGATGGAGCAGGTGCATGGGCGCGCCGAAGTCATCATCGGCAAGCAGCGCCACGGCCCCACCGGCACGGTTCAGGTGAGCTTCGAGGCGCAGTTCACCCGCTTCGGCAACCTCGCCCAGTCCGACTACCTGCCCGAGAGGATGGAATAGTGATGTCGGCCCCCGCAGTGGCGACAGGCTATGGCGGCCGCCTGACGGTCGACCTGGGTGCGCTCAAGCGCAACTGGCAGGCGCTCGACAAGGTGAGCCGCGGCGCGCTGACCGGCGCAGTGGTGAAGGCCGATGCCTATGGCACCGGCATCGCCCAGTCGAGCAAGGCGTTCTACGAGGCAGGCGCCCGCTTCTTTTTCGCCGCGACGCCGGACGAGGGGATCGCGGTGCGTGCGGCGCTTCCCGACGACAGCCACATCTTCATCCTCAACGGCCTCTATCCAGGCTCGGCCCCGCTCTATGTCGGCGAGCGGCTGATGCCGTGCCTGGCCTCGATCCCGATGCTGGAGGAATGGCTCAAAGCGTGCCTGGCGCGCAGCCAGGCGCTGCCGGCGGCGCTGCATTTCGATACCGGCATCAACCGGCTCGGCTTCCGTCTCAACGAGGCGGCGACGGTGAAGCGGATGATCGAGCAGGTCGGCTACGCCCCGCAGATGATCATGAGCCACCTCGCCTGCGCCGATGTTCCGCAGCACGAGAAGAACCGCACGCAGCTCGCGCTGTTCGCCTCGGTGATGAGCCAGTTCCCCAACGTTCCCGCCTCGCTGAGCAATTCGGCGGGGCTGATGACCAACCGCGACAACCATTTCCAGATGGTGCGCCCCGGCATCGCGCTCTATGGCGGCCGCGCCGTCCCCAGCCGCCGCAACCCGATGGCCCCGGTGGTGACGCTCGAGGCGCCAATCCTGATGGTGAAGGAAGTGAAGACCGGCGAGGCGGTCGGCTATGGCGCGCTGCAGACGATGCACCGCGACAGCCGTATCGCCATCGTCGGCATCGGCTATGCCGATGGCTTCTTCCGCTCGCTGTCGAGCGCCGACAACCATCGCGGCACCAGCGTGGTGATCGGCGGCGTGCCCTGCCCGGTGGTCGGCCGCGTCTCGATGGACATGATCGGGGTTGATGTCACCGACCTGCCCCAGCTCCCGGCCCCCGGCGCCATGGCCGAGATCATCGGCAGGACAGTCACCGTGGACGACCACGCCGACGTGGCCGGCACGATCGGCTACGAAGTCCTCACCAGCCTCAAGGGCCGCTACGTGCGGCAATACGTGGAGAGCGTCGGGCCGGCGACGGCGTAAGACCTCACCACAGGTTCCGCCCGTCAATTTCCTCCACCGTCAGCGACTTCAGGTCGACGTCGTCGAGCAGGCGGACGTTGATGGCGAACTTCTTCTTTTCCGGGATGCCCTCCCCGCCCAGTTCCCAGTCGGGTGAGATGCCGTAGGTGGTGCAGCCGCAGTTCGCGCAGAAATAGTGCTGGTTGAGGCCCGACGGGGCGTAGTCGCCGCGATACGTGTCCGAGACGATCGTCGCCGCCTCAGGCGGATAGTAGGCCCAGAGCCCGCCCGTCTTGGTGCAGAAGGTGCAGGTGCAGCTCGTCGCGTGCGTCGGCGCATCGGGCAGCTCGATGCGGGTGCCGCCGCAGTGGCAGGTGGCGACTATGGTCATGGCTGGTCTCCTGTTTTCGTCGAGCCACCATCGCCCCGCCGGCTGACAACCGATGTCAGCAGCGATGCGAAACTTATCCCCACACCATTGTTCTCTTTTCGTTCTTGCGCGCCGGTGCTCGTTCGGCTAGCGTTCGAGTGTCTGTGGAACTCGACGATGGCGCGCACGAAAACCTCCTATCTCTGCCAGGCCTGCGGGGCCGTATCGCCGCGCTGGCAAGGGCGCTGCGAGAGCTGCGGCGAGTGGAACACCATCGTCGAGGAACTCGTCGATTCGGGCGTCGGCGCCGGTCCGAAATCCGCCCTCGCCGGCGGCCGGCCGGTGGACCTGCAGCCGCTTTCCGGTGAAACCGAGACGGCGGCGCGCGTCGTCACCGGTATCGCCGAGCTCGATCGGGTCACCGGCGGCGGCTTCGTCGTCGGTTCGGCCGTGCTGGTCGGCGGCGATCCGGGCATCGGCAAGTCGACGCTGCTGCTGCAGGGCGCGGCGGCGCTGGCCCGCTCGGGCAAGCGCGTCGTCTACGTGTCGGGCGAGGAGGCGGTGGCGCAGGTGCGCCTGCGCGCCCAGCGGCTGGGGCTGGCCGACAGCCCGGTGCTGCTCGCCAGCGAAACCAATGTCGAGATCATCCTCGCCACCCTGCAGAAGGGGCCGCCGCCCGACCTCGTGATCATCGACTCGATCCAGACGCTGTGGACCGATCGGGTCGAGAGCGCGCCGGGCACCGTCACGCAGGTGCGCACCTCGGCGCAGGCGCTGACTCGCTTCGCCAAGAAATCCGGTGCCTGCGTCGTGCTGGTCGGCCACGTCACCAAGGATGGGCAGATCGCCGGTCCGCGCGTCGTCGAGCACATGGTCGACGCGG
>CAMDAL010000357.1 GCA_945888565.1 Devosia equisanguinis
GCGCCACAAGATCGAGAATATGTTCGGACGCCTCAAGGACTGGCGCCCCATCCACACCCGCTACGACCGCTGCGCCCACACATTCATGTCGGCCATCTGCATCGCCGCAACCGTCATCTTCTGGCTCTGATCAATGAGTCCTGAGCCTAACGAACTTGGTCAGACGACGGAGATTACCTCGGTAAATGCTCTTGGGCGACCCTTGACCGTGGAGGACGCCAACGGCGTTGTCACTGCGTTCAGCTACACCGATGCCGGTTATCTCGAGACTATCACCGTCGATCCCTCCGGCGCCGCGGCGGCGACGACGATGGGTTATGACGGTATCGGGCAGATGACCTCGCTCACACGCAGCAATGGCGAGGAATTCGCCTATGCTTATGACGACGCACGCCGCCTGACCTCGATTACGGACGCCAAGGGCAACGTGCTGTCCTATGACTACGACGACCTGGGCGACATCCTTCTCACCCAGATCGAGGATGCCGCGACCACAGTGCTCTACAGCCAGGCCCAGACCTTCGACGAGCTGGGCCGCCTGCTGACGTCGATCGGCGTCTCCAGCGCAACTTGGGAGTACGAGTACGATAAGGTCTCGAACCTCACGGGCACCACCGATCCGCGCAGCAACGACAGGAGCTATGCCTATAACGGGCTCAATGAACTGATCCAAACCGTCGACGAGTCAGTCAATGCGGTCAATCTCACCCGCGACGACCAGGGAGAGATTGTCGCCTACCTCGATCCGCGCGGGATTGAAACCGAGTATGTCCGCAATGGCTGGGGTGAAGTCATCCAGGAAACGAGTCCGGATATCGGCTCGGTCGTTTACGAGCGCAATGCGTTGGGACTGGTCACCAAGCGAACCGACGCAAAGTCGCACCAGCGCCTCTATAGCTATGATGATGGAGGGCGGTTGACTGCGATCAGCTTTCCCACATCCTCCGGCGAAAACGTCACGTTCACCTACGACGACACCACGGGCGGCAATTTTGGCGTCGGTCGCCTGACCGGCTTCGAAAATGCAGCGGGCGCAACCAGTCGCGTCTACAATAGCGTCGGCCTCATCGAGAGCGAGAACCTCTCGATCTTCGGGTACAACGGACTGACAAGCTATGCCTATGACGGCGCTGGCAATATCGAGCACATCGATTATCCGTCGGGACGCGTGGTGACCTACACCCGAGACGCGGATGGGCAGATCCAGTCGGTTGAAACGCAACTGACCGGCTCTGATCCGGTAGAGACTGTGGCCAGCAATGTCGCATGGCAGCCCTTTGGCGGCGCAATCGAGGCGCTGACCTTCGGGAACGGCCTCGATTGGGAAAAGAGCTTCGACCTCAACTACCGGTTGGCGCAGCAGAAGTTGCTCGACGGCGTCACGCCGATGATCCAGCGCAGCTACACTTATGGCGACGGGCTGAACCTTACGGAGGTATCCGACGACCTCGATCCCAGCCGGGACGAGACCTACGGCTACACCGCCAATAACAGGCTCTGGACGACCGAGGGCCCCTATGGCGAAGATACCTTCAGCTACGACGGCGTGGGCAACATAACTGCCCACGTCAACGACCTCGGCGGTTCGATTACCGACAACCAGGCGGACTACTCGCCGACCGCCAACCATATGCTGAGCATCGAACAGAACGGCTATCCTGTCCGCAGCTTTACCTATGATGCCAACGGCAATATCGCTACCGACACCATCCTCGGCACGACCACCGAATATCTCTACGGCCACGCTGACCGCATGTATGCGGTCGAGCGCGGCGGTCTTCGTTTGGGTGAGTACTACTACAATGCGTTCGGCCAACTCGTGCTGCGTATCACCACGAACACGATGCCGAGCGGCTGGATTGTCTACTTCTACGATCAGGCCGGGCATCCGATCGCCGAATATGACGGTGCCACCGCCGACCTGTTGCGCGAGTATGTGTGGCTGGGCGACACGCCGATCGCGGTGATCGAGCCGGGGAGTCCGGCCACCACCTACTACATCCACACCGACCACATCGGCCGCCCCATGGCGATGACCGATCCAGGTGGCAATTTCGTCAACGAAACGGACTTCGTGGTGTTCGGCAATACCTGGTCGGTGGCCGGTGCCGTCGGCGTCGACCTGCGCTTCCCGGGGCAGATGGCTCAGTACGAGAGCGGGCTGTTCTACAACTGGAACCGGCAGTACGATCCGACGATTGCGAGGTATACCCAGCCTGACCCGCTGGGGCTGGTGGACGGGCCGAGCCGATATGCTTATGTGGGCAGCGACCCGATGCAGGAGACTGACCCAGAGGGCCTGCTCCGAATGTCGCCTATCCCACCGGACTCTCCCTCGGGCTTGCCACCGACGGAAAATGGCTCGGAGGGTACATTATGTGCAGCTAGGCCGGGACAGTTTCCTGACATCAACAACAAGCAAAACTGCATCATTTACTGCTCGGAAAGGACTCTTCCAAGTGCACCGGGCGACCAAAGTGTGCCGTTTAATGTTTGCCTTAGACTGTGCCAGGAAGGAATTCCATGGACAGGGATGCCTTGGTAGGGAGTGACGCAAATGAAACGGGAGGATGCAGAGTTGATAGTTCGTACAGCTTACAAGGTATCTTATATACTTGATGAAAATGTTAGGCAGATGCAAGCTATACTTAACGATGACGAATTTTCAAAACATAGGATTAGAATTGGTACGGTTCTGGCTGAGGTTCTTGAGCAATTGATAGAACCTGCAGTCGAAGGTCATCCCGATATGCTCCCGACGAGCAAGGAGGGATGGCAGGCATTTAGGGATGAAATATTCCAAAAATAGCACCTTTCAGGAATTTCGGACCTCCGTAGAGAACTGCTCCACCAGGAAAGTGCAGCAGGACCGCGGTGGGTCGTCCCTGCCGGCGGGGTTGAGCCCGACGCACAATTGGCTCCATTCGAGGTGACGTTCATGGCACGTTCCAGAAGGGATCGTGGAAGAAGTGGCAAACCGATCGGGCGGTTAGCCCGATTAAGCGTGTCAACCGGAACAGGACATCTTGCCCTTGCCGAGACTGCCGTTCGCTTGCCCCATTGACGCCGACGCCGACCCCGGCTTGGGCGTATCTCCCGGCTCAGGACACCTTGCCCTAACGCAAGGCTTTCGACCTGGGAGGGTCGCCATGGCTGATATGCTCACTGCGCCGGCAGTTATAAACCGGCTAACCCCAATTTTTCGTCGGGCCCCTGTGCCAAGCGTCCTGGCTGGACGGTGGATGTGCTTGCCAACGCGCTCGTTGGCCGCTCGCATCGGGCCAAGCCCGCCAAGGCGTGGATCGAGAAGGCCATCGCGCTGACCCGCGAGCTGCTCGAAGTGCCGGCCGACTACCTGATCGGCATCGTGCCCGCGTCGAATACCCGCGCTGTAGAGATGGCGATGTGATCGATGCTCGGCGCGCGCGGCGTCGACATGTTGGCCTGGGAATCGTTCGGCGAAGGCCGGGTCACCGATGTGATCAAGCAGTTTAAGCTGCCCGGCCACCACCTACTACACCCAAGCCGACCATATCGGCCGCGCCATGGCACTGACTGACGCGGGTGGCAATTTCGTCAACGAGACGGACTACGTGGTCTTCGGCAACACGTGGTCGGTCGCCGGTGCCGTCGGCGTCGACCTGCGCTTTCCGGGGCAGATGGCCCAATACGAGAGCGGGCTGTTCTACAACTGGAACCGGCACTACGATCCGACGATTGCTCGCTACACCCAGCCCGACCCGCTGGGGCTGGTGGATGGGCCGAGCCGTTATGCCTATGTGGGCAACGGTCCGCTGCAGAAGGTTGATCCGAGCGGTGAGTTTGCCTTCGTGATACCTCCGATTCCTGCAATTGTTAGCGGAATAGCTGGTGCTGTGACAGGTGCAATCGCGGGAGCCATCATCCGGCCCGCGATTATTCCTGAGGGAAGTGCAGAAGCAGGGCGGGCCGCAGGTATTTGCGCCCCTACCGGTGGGGACGATAAAGAGCACTGCTACCGCCAGAACGAAATAGACGAAGATCAGGTAATTACCCACCCCCTTGTCATCGGGGTAAATCCCTGAATCTCTGGGGCTATGGACAGAGGTGATTTGCAGCAGCTCAGCAAAGAGCAACTGATCGAGTTGGTGCTGCGGCTTCAGCGGCCCGACAAGAATTCGCGCACCTCGTC
>CAMDAL010000358.1 GCA_945888565.1 Devosia equisanguinis
GCGGGCGAAGAGGTCGTCGACCGGCGCGTCCTCGACGACGGTGCCGGCATAGAGTACGGCGATACGGTCGGCGAGGCCGGCGATCAGCGCCAGATCGTGAGTGATCCAGACCACCGACATGCCGAGTTTCTTGCGCAGGTCCTTCACCAGGTCGACGATCTGGGCCTGGATGGTGACATCGAGGGCGGTGGTGGGCTCGTCGGCGATCAAGAACTCGGGATCGCAGGCAAGGCCCATTGCGATCATGACGCGCTGGCGCATGCCGCCGGAAAGCTGGTGCGGATAGGCGTCGAGGCGCTGCTCGGCGCCGGGAATGCCGACGAGCTTGAGGAGTTCCAAAGCGCGCTTTCGCGCCTCGGCCTTGCTCATCTGCTTGTGGTAGATCAGCGGCTCGGAGAGCTGTGCGCCGATCTTCATGACCGGGTTGAGCGAGGTCATGGGGTCCTGGAAGACGAAGCCGATCTGGCCGCCCCGCACTTCGCGAAGCTCGGCTTTGCCCAGTTGCAGCAGGTCGCGGCCGGCGAAATTTGCGGTGCCCGAGCGGACGCGGATCTTGTTGGGCAGCAGGCGCAAGAGGCTCAGCATGGTGAGGCTCTTGCCACAGCCGCTTTCGCCGACGATGCCGAGGGTTTCGCCCTGGTCGACATGCAGATCGATGTTGTCGACCACGGTGGCTATGCCGCGACGGCCGTCGATCTCGATCGAGAGGCCTTTGACGTCGAGAATGCGGTCAGTCATTTGCTGCCCCTTGGATTGAGGGCGTCGTTGAGGCCGTCGCCGAGGAACGAGAATGCAATGGTGGCGATGCCCAGCACGATGGCGGGGGCAGCGAGCAGGTGCGGGTAGTTGCGCCACACCTGCAGCCCGTCGGAGATCATGTTGCCCCAGCTTGGCGTGGGCGGATTGACGCCGACGCCGAGGAAAGAGAAAGCGCTTTCCAGCACCATGGCGGCGCCGAGGCCGGCTGAAATGGCGACGATCAGCGGGCCGATGGCATTGGGGATGACGTAGCGCATGATGATGATCGGTGTGTCGAGCCCGAGGGCGCGCGCGGCGGTGACATAGGGGCGATTGCGGATCGACAGCACCTGTGCCCGGATCAGGCGGGCATAGCCCGGCCAGGAGATCAGGGCCATCGAACCGAAGACCAGCACGAAGTCGACGATCACCGAGTTCCGGAAGAACGGGTTCTGGGTGAGCATGTACTGCTCTTCCATGAAGCGGGCGAGCGGCGGCTTCAGCGAAGCATTGATCACCAGTACCAGGAGCAACTGCGGCACAGACATGGTCATGTCGGTGAACCACATGATGAACCGGTCGAAGGCGCCGCCGAAATAGCCAGCGCAGGCGCCCAGCACGATGCCGAGTGTCGCGGCAATGGTGGTGACGACGATGGCGACGATAAAGGCGGTGCGCGTGCCATAGACGACTCGGGAGAACACGTCGCGCCCGAGCTCGTCGGTGCCGAAGAAATGCGCCAGGGAGGGCGACAGATTGCGCGCCCCGAGGTCCTGGCTGAGGAAATCATATGGGGTGAGCGATGGCCCGAAGATCGCGGCAAAGGCGAGGATGGCGATGATTCCGAGGCTGACCAGCGCCATCCGGTTGCGGCGGAGGCGGGACCAGGCATCGCGCCATAGGCTGACTGGCGGATCGTCCTGCGCAACGGGGAGCGGCTGGAGCACGGTCATCAGCGGGCGCTCCTAGCGTCGGCGGCGCGCGGGTCGAGCACCGGATAGAGCAGATCGACCAGGAGGTTCGAAGCCATGACGAGGAACGAGCCGATAATTGTGATGGCGAGAACCAGCGGGTAGTCCGAGCTGGTGAGGGCGCCAATGGTGAGGCGGCCGAGGCCGGGGAGGCCGAACACCAGTTCGACGAAGATGGCCCCGTTGATGATGGCGATCATGATGAGGCCGAGCTGGGTGACGATAGGGGTCAGCACCGGGCGCAGGATGTGGCGCAGCGCCACCATGGTTTCCGGCACGCCTTTGGCGCGCGCGGTACGGACGAAATCCTCGCTCAACACCTCGATCACCGCGGCGCGAGTCTGCCGAACGATAAGGGCGATGGGCTGAAAGGCGAGGACGAGCATGGGCAGGACGATGCGCCCGTCGAAGATGCCGCCCCAGCCATAGGGCACGTTGGCGCCGGGCAGGATGGTGATCATCAGCACCATCAGCAGCGGGCCCGCCACATAGGCGGGAATGGCCCAGATGAGCAGGGCTCCGCCGAGGATGGCGTAGTCGAGCCGGGTGTTCTGGTTCATGCCGGCGATCATGCCGAGCGGGATGGCGACGACGGCGGTGAGCGCGATGGCGAGGACGCCCAGTTGCAGCGACACCGGAGCGGCGGCGGAAATCATGGCCCAGACGGAGCGGCCGGAGACGAGGGAATTGCCGAAATTGCCGTGTATGGCGTTCCAGATGTAGTTCCAGAACTGCATCAGGAACGGCTGGTTGAGGCCCGCCTGTTCGCGGATTGCCTCGATGCGGACCGGGTCATAGGCGACGTCGCCCGGGGCGCGCATGAAGATCAGCTTGATCGGGTCGCCGGCGCCATAGAAGGCGAGGGCGTAGACGCCGAGTACGATGAGCAGGACCGACGGAATCCAGATCAGGAGACGTTTCACAACGTATCGCAGCATCGCGGCCAACTCCCCTTTCGCGCGCTCAGAAGGTCCTGCCAAAGCGGCGGAAGCGTAGGCGGCCCTTGGGCCGCCCACCGGTTCGTGATATCAGCCGATCTCGATGTTCCAGGGCTCGGCAACCTGCCAGTCGAGGTTCTTGTCGATCCCCTTGACGGTTGGCGTGGCCCAGCGGGACATGGCTTCGTGGTACCACGGGATGAAGCCGAAGTCGTCGCCGAACAGCCGCTGCGCTTCCTGGGCCTTGGCGATGCGGGCCGGATCGTCGGTCGCCAGCAGCGCGCCATCGGCGAGCAGGGTGTCGATGGCGGCGTTCTTGTAGTCGCCCAGCTTGTTGATCGCATTCGACGAGGTGGACGCGATAGCGCCCGCGAGATAGGAGATGCCATCCGGCACGCGGGTGCCGACGTCGTCGCGGATGATCTGGACGCTCGAGCCCTCGGGGCCGAACTCGTCCTGGCTGGGCTTCATGTCGAAGGCACTGATGCCGAGGTTCTGGCGCCAGTTTTCGGCGATGAACTGCGCAGCGATCGAGCGGGCCGGCGACGAGATGCCGGCAAACAGGATCTTGGGCAGATTGTCCGGACCGCCGTAGGTCGACTCGGCGAGCAGGGCCTTGGCCTTTTCCGGGTCGTACGGATAGGGCACGAAGCTCGGGTCATCGGAGCCGGGGACCGGGAAGATCAGGCCGTCGGCCTTCATATGCGGGCCATCGGGGAAGCTGGCCCTGATGAGCCCGTCGCGATCGACCGCCAGGATCAGCGCCTCGCGCACCTTCGGGTCGTCGAAGGGCTTGCGGGCCATGTTGAACCAGAAGTGCTGGCCGGTGGGGATGATCGGGCCAGTCGAGAATTCGACACCCAGATCCTGGATGACGGTCGGGGTCACCAGTTCGGTATGGGCGTTGAACTCGCCGTTCTGCAGCAGCGCGGTCGCGGCCACAGTGTCCTCGACAGTGATCAGGTCGATGCGGGCGAGCTTGGGCGCTGTGCCGAAAAAATGCTCGTTGGGTTCGAACGAGGCCTTGCCGGCATCGAAATCGAGGTTGGTCATCTTGAACGGGCCGGACGAGGCCCCGCCATTCTGCGGTGAATAGAACTCGATGTTCATGTTGCCGTCGGCGCCGCGGGCCTGCGAGGCCTTGACGATCGGCACGATGTGGTTGGCGATGCGCAGGTAGAAGATCGGGTCGACGGCCGTGAGGTTGACCACGACGGTCAGGTCGTCAGGAGTGGTGACGCCGGGCAGGTTGTTGGCGCCGCCATTGAGGACCGCTTCATAGCCATCGACGCCGGAAAGCACCTGCGGGACGCGCTGGTTCTTGGTTGCCGGCATGGCCGCCAATTCCCACGAGCCCTTGACGTCGGCCGAGGTAATCGGGCTGCCGTCGGAGAATTTCGCACCTTCCTTGAGCTTGAAGGTCCAGGTCTTGGCGTCGTTGGAGGGTTCCCATGAGGTGAACAGGTACGGCTGAATCTCGCCGGCCGGATTGAAATACATGGGGGCGGCCCACCAG
>CAMDAL010000359.1 GCA_945888565.1 Devosia equisanguinis
AGCGGCCGTGGCGCAACCGTTCGCGGGAGCATGCCGTTCCTCTTCCCAACTCCGGATGCTTCGGTGCCCGGGAACCAGGAGACGTCCCCGTGACTCACACCGACATGACTCGTCCCGAACTCGACCGGATGCTGGAGAAGGCCGTGGCCGAGGCCATCGGCGTGCCCTACCGGAGCAAGTCCTCCGGGCGGCCAAGCCGTCCGCGCGCCCGCGCCAACGGTCGCCCGGTGCAATCGCATCACAACCAGCGTGAATTGCAGCACGCTTGAATTGCTTTTCGTTTTCGTCCCGCTAGTCTCGCTGAGCGGGAGCTTGCGAGGGGGACATGCTGCAGCCCGAACCGGCCGATCTGGGGCGCTATCGCGCGCTGATCATCTCGCGGCTGCCACAGATGGCAGGCGCGCGCTTCGTCACGCTCGCCGATGGCTGGGACAGCGTTGCGCTCGAATATGACGGGCTGATCTTCAAGTTCCCGCGCAACGCGGCGGCGGCCGAGCGGCTGAAGCGCGAGGTGGTCATGCTCAACTTCCTGCGCCCGCGAATCACCATGCCGCTGCCGCAACCGATTCTCTACGATGGCGACGAGCCGTTCTCGCAGCATCGCGCCATTCCGGGCGAAAAGCTGCTGGCCGACGACTACCTCATGCTGGGCGAAGGGTCGCGCAATGCGCTCGCCACCCGCATGGCGCAGCTTTATGCCGAGTTGCACCAGCTGCCGCTGGCCCGCATGCAGCAGGCCGGGGCCGTGGCGGTCGATCCGTGGATGAGCCCCGACGAAATCCTCGAGCGCGCCCTGCCGCGGCTGCCGCGCGGCTACAAGGGCTGGGCCCGGAAGGTGGTCGCCGCCTATCGCCGGCTGACCATCAGAGGCGACGAGCTGGTGTTCGGCTATTTCGACGGCCATGGCTGGAACATGGCCTTCGATTTCACCACCGCCACGCTGAACGGCGTCTACGATTTCGGCGATTGCGGCTTCGGCTCGCGCCACCGCGACCTCAGCTATTCGAACTGGATCTCGGCCGACCTGACGCTGCGGATCATCGACCGCTACGAGGACCTGACGCGCCACAAGGTCGATCGCGAGCAGGTCATGCTCTACACCTCGGCGCTGCGACTGGCGGAACTGGCCGGGGGCTTTCTCAGCGACGCGCAGGCGGTGGCCAACGTGGTGCACTGGGCCGACGAACTGAAGCACCTGCAGCCGCCACTCCGGCCGGCGGCCTGAAGCGACGCCAAACACTACAGGGCAAGCGGACATGCCGATGCAGGCTCCGCAGCCGATCAAGAAAAGCTTTTCTCACCCGCTTGCGCGCAGCCGCCAGACATGGCACCAATGCGATCGAAGAAAAGCTTTTCCTGCATCGCCGACCTGCCAGCCAAGGCAAGCGGACGACCCGTCGAGAAAAGCTTTTCCCGCGCAATGCCCAATGGGAGGAGCCCTGTGAGGGGACCGGAGGGCAGCAATGGCAACTGGGAGGAAACCTATGCACATGCCAAACCTGCGGCAGGCGGTGTTCGCCGTCGCGCTGACGTCGGTCGCCCTCGTTCCGGGCACCGCCTTCGCCGAAACGCTCAGCCTGTGGGCCCGCGCCTCGAGCTCGAACGCGGCACAGCACATGATCGACCTGTGGAACGCCAGCCACGACGACAAGATCGAGCTGACCACCATCCCCGACAACCAGATGGTGACCAAGCTCGCCACGTCGGTGCAGTCGGGCGACGTGCCGGACCTAATCTCGTTCGACCTGATCTTCATGCCGGACTTCATGAAGGCCGGCTTCCTGACCGACCTCACCGATACGCTCAGCGCCGATCCCAACCAGGAGAAGGTGGCGCAGGCGTTCAAGGACCTCGCCAGCTACGATGGCCGCCTCTACGGCACCGGCTTCACGCCCGACGTGTCGATCCTGCTCTACAACAAGGACATCTTCGTCAAGGCCGGTCTCGATCCGGAAAGCCCGCCCAAGACCCTCGCGCAGTTGCAGGAATACGCCACCACCATCAAGGAAAAGGTGCCTGACGCCTACGGCTACTACTTCTCCGGGTCGTGCGGCGGCTGCAACATCTTCACCCAGGCGCCGATGATGTGGGGCTCGGGCGCGACGCTGCTGCCGACCGCCGGCGATGCGCCGGCCATGGACGGTCCGGGCGTCGTCGAAGTGCTGACCATGCTCAAGGAAATGTGGGAAGCCGGGATCATCCCGGAGAGCGCGGAGGCCGATACCGGGGCGAACTTCTTCTCCACCTTCGAGAGCGGCAATATCGGCATGGTGGGCTCGGGCGGCTTTGCCATCTCGGCGCTGAAGGCCAACCAACCCGACATGAACTTCGGCATCGCGCCGCTGCCGGGCATCAATGAAGGCCAGGCGTCGAGCTTCGTCGGCGGTGACGTGATCGCCATCCCGAAGGGCGCCAAGAACGCCGACCTCGCCACCCAGTTCATCCAGTGGCAGCTGACCGACGAGGCACAGCTTGAAGGCCTCGCCAAAAACCTGATCCTGCCCTCGCGCACGGACCTCGCCGACAACAAGTACTTCCAGGAAGAGCCGCGCTACATCGTCACCGCGCAGGCGGTCGGCATTGGGCAGACACCCTACGCGTTCAAGTTCAACGACATGGTCAATGCCGACCAGTCGCCGTGGCTCACCATGATCCAGACGGCAGTGTTCGACGGTGACGTCGAAGGCGCCATCGAAGGGGCACGCGAAGCGATGCGCGCCATCGCGGCCGACTGATCCGTTCCTCCTGCCCGCGGCGGCCCTCGCGCCGTCGCGGGATTTTCTTTCGATCGAACAAGGAGAAGAAGCGTGATCCGGGCGCTTCGGAAGAGCGAAGGCTTTCTCTATGTGCTGCCGGCACTGGCGTTCGTCACCGCCTTCGTGCTGTGGCCGCTGGCCCAGCTGATCTACCTGTCGCTGACTGACACGTCGCTGCTGGGCGGTGGCGAGTTCGTCGGCCTCGAGAACTACGTGAAGGCCTTCGGCGACAAGTCGTTCTGGCGGGCGCTGGAGTTCACGGTGAAGTACACCGTGTTCATCACCCCCATCCTCATGGGTCTGGGCTTCGCGCTGGCGCTGCTGACGGCGCCGAACCGGCCGCTGCGGCAGATCACGCGCGGCATCATCTTCCTGCCCGTGGTCATCGGCATCGGCTCGTCGTCGCTGCTGTGGTTCTGGCTGTTCGACCAGCAGGTGGGCATGTTCAACCGCATTCTCGTCGATATCGGCATTCTGGCCGAGCCGGCGGTGTGGTTCACCAAGGCCGACATGGCGCTGCTCGGCGTCACCATCTCGATCACCTGGAAGGTCATCGGCTTCGGCATGCTGCTGTTCGTGGCGGGCATCCAGTCGATCAACGGCGAGATCGGGGAAGCCGCACTGATCGATGGCGGCAACTACTGGCAGCGCGTCTGGTACATCATCCTGCCGCTCAGCCTCCGGGTGATCCTTCTCACCACGCTGATCTCGGTGATCGGTTCGATGCTCGCCTTCGAGCAGTTCTACATCATGACCGGCGGCAACCCGCGCGGGCAGACCTTCACCTCGGTCTACTGGATCTACCAGAATAGCTTCATCAGCTTCAAACTGGGCTATGGCGCCGCGCTGTCGATCATCCTGACCGCCATCGTGCTGGTCTTCTCCACCCTCCAGGTCATCCTTTCCAACCGGAGTCCGTCGCAATGACCGCGCTCGCCGAAGGTACGGTGCGTCCGGCCGCCGCTGAACATGTCTCCCGCGCTGCGGGCGAGAGCCGCCCGGTGGGCTATCTCGTCGGCGCCGTCTGCATCGCCGTTTCCACCATCATGCTGGCGCCGCTGGTGCTGAGCTTCCTCGCCTCGATCAAGGCGCCGGACGAAGCGCGCGCCAGCCCGCCCACCTATATCCCGCAGAGCTTCAGCCTCGAGAGCTACCTGAAGGTTTTCGAATACCAGGCGGGGCTGTGGACCTATGTCGGCAACTCGCTGCTGGTGGCGGTGCTCACCATCATCATCTGCCTGGCGCTGGCGGTTCCCGCCGGCTATGGGCTGGCGCGGTTCAAGATGCCGTTCAAGGAGGTGTGGTTCATCATCCTGCTGGCGCCGCTGATGATCCCCTACCAGGCCCTGCTGACGCCGCTCTACCTCACCTTTTCCAAGATCGGGCT
>CAMDAL010000360.1 GCA_945888565.1 Devosia equisanguinis
GGCCGCAAAGGCCGAGGCGGACGTGCGAACGACAATCGACACCGCGCGGCTCAAAGGCGCAAATCCCTTCGATGTCATCCTCGCTACCCTCGCCTGAACGCGCCCAGAACGGTCAAAACGCGGCCTGCCGAAGGGGTGGGTAATTACAGCGCAACAGCCTCCGCACCGAACTGGAAAACTCGCTTCGCCGCCTCGGCGTCGAGGTCATCGACCTCTACCAGATCCATTGGCCCGCCACCGACGTGCCGCTCGAGGACTACTGGGCGACGATGCTGAAGTTCAAGGAAGAGGGCAAGGTCCGCCACGTCGGCATGTCCAACCACGACGCCGAGCAACTCGCCCGCGCCGAGGCCATGGGCCGCGTCGAGACCCTGCAGCCGCCCTTCTCGATGATCAAGCGCGAAGCCGCCGCCGAGATCCTGCCCTGGTGCGCCGCCAACGGCACCGGCACCATCTGCTACAGCCCGATGCAGGCGGGCCTCCTCACCGGCAGCTTCACCCGCGAGCGCGCCGCCGCCCTCACCCAGGACGACTGGCGTCGCACCAGCCCCGAGTTCACCACCAACCTCGATCGCAACCTCGCCCTCGCCGACGCGCTGCGCCCCATCGCTGAAGCCCGCGGCGTCTCGATGGGTACGCTCGCGCTCGCCTGGGTCCTCGCCTGGCCCGGCCTCACCGCCGCCATCGTCGGCGCCCGCTCCCCGGCCCAGGTCGATGGCTGGATCGACGCCGCCACCTTCGAGCTCACCGCCACCGACATGAACGAAATCGCCACCGCCATCGAAGCCACCGGCGCCGGCGAGGGCCCGACAAAGCCGTAACCCAGGCCGGAGTTGCGCAAGCCACATCGCCTCCTCGCCCCTTGCAGGAGAGGATAGGGAAGCTTGGCCGCAGGCCTGGCACAGCTGAGGAGAGGGGCATTGCCCCCGTCACGGCACTCTAGCGCGTGCTGCCCCGGCTCTCGGTGTGCAGCTTGCGCCAGCGCTCCAGGCGGTCGGCATCGAGCGTGCCGGCCGCGACCGCCGCCCGCACCGCGCAGCCCGGCTCGTGATCGTGCGTACAGTTGCGGAACTTGCACAGCGGCGCCAGTTCGGTGATCTCGGCAAACAGGGTGTCGATCCCCTGCCCCACATCCTTGAGGTGCAGCGTCCGGATCCCTGGGGTATCGATCACCCAGCCGCCATCCGGCATCGGATGCAGCGACCGCGATGTCGTCGTGTGCCGCCCCTTGGCGTCGCCCTCGCGCACCGCGCCGGTCTGCTGCGGCTGCCGCCAGCCGATCCCGACCAGCGTGTTCACCAGCGTCGATTTTCCCACACCAGACGAGCCGACCAGCGCCACCGTCGCCCCCGGCCCGCACCACGGCCGCAGCGCCGCCGCCGCCTCGGGCACGCGCGCGTTCAGCGTCACCACCGCCAGCCCGCGCTGCAGTTCCGCCGCCTGCCGCTCATATTCGGCCGCATCCTCGGCCTCGTCAGCCTTGGTGAGCACGATCACCGGATCGGTCTCTGCATCATTGGCAAAAGTCAGGTAGCGCTCGAGGCGCGCGAGATTGAAATCCGCGTTGCACGAGGCGACGATGAAGAGAGTATCGACGTTCGCCGCCACCAGTTGCGTAGGCCGCCGGCCCTCGCCCCGCCGCTGCAGCAGCGCCTTGCGCTCGAGCCGCCGGACCAGCCGCTGCAGCGGGTCGGCCAGCACCCAGTCGCCCACCGCGAACTCAGCCGTGTCCACCTTGGCCGGCAGCTCGATCTCAATCTGCCCGCCCGTCGTCAGCCCGGTCAACCGCCCGCGATGCACCGCATCGATGCGCGCCGGCGTGTGCTCGCGTTCGTCCGCGCCGAGTTGCTCCTCGAAAAAGCCCGACCAGCCAAGCCGCTGCAGCCCTGGCGCAACGCGATCCTCGCTCACGCCAGCCGTCCGGTCAGTGCCGGTGCGCGCATCGCCACTTATTCCTCGGTCGGCGATTTTTCGGAATCGGCGCTCTCCGCCCCGTCTTCCGGCTGCTTCACCTTCGACTCGGCCCGCTCGGCCTTCTTCAGCTTCTTCAGCCGCTCGCGCTCGTTGCGCTCGAAGTCGTAGTTGGGTTTACGCGCCATGGTGCTGGTTTCCTCTCATGCGGGGGTAGCTGAGCCTTAAGTCGTCGAAATGCAAGTCTTGCAGGTCAATGTGGACTCACCGCGTCGATAACCGAGTCGCGTACCGCCGGTGGGTCGAGCTGCCTCGGCCCCCACACATGCATGTCGAGGAAGTGGCCGGTCAGCGCGAACGCATCGCGCACCGCGTCCACATCCGCCTCGCCTTCACCGATCAAAAACCCCGGCAGCCGCAGCAGACGGTTGAGGTACGGCTCCGCAGCAGCCCGGCTCACCGCCCGCCCGGTCTTCGGCGAAACATGGCTCAGTCCGATGGTCGTCCCGGTCGCCGCGCAGCTCATCAGGTCGAGCCCGAATCCCAGTTCGTCGAGCAGCACCAGCTCGAACCGGGCCAGCGCCGCCCCCAGCTCCCGCGTCGTAGCCGGCCGGTCGAGCAACCCTATCGCCATCCCCAGCAGCCGGTCATGCGGATCGCGCTCCGGCAGCAACCGCAGATGCTCGCACACCAGTTGGCTGGCATAGAGCCGCACCCGGTCCGCAATCAGTCCCGCCGCCCGCGAGTCGGTCAATTCCAGCGTGAACGTCCCCAGGTGCTCCTCGAGCCGCGCCCGCCACGTCAGCTGCACCGAGTTCCCGGCCTGCAGCGTCGAGGCGAGCTTGCTTGAGCGACCGCCCCGGATCAGCCCCACGCACCGCCCGCGCCCCTCGACCATCACCTCGGCAATGACATTGGCCTCGCCATGCCGCCGCACCCCGATGATCAGCCCCTCACCGTCCCACTGCATGGGCAACCCCGGCGTGGTACTTCATCGCCTTCTCCCCTTGTGGGAGAAGGTGGCGGCAGCCGGATGAGGGGTCGCGGCCGCGCGCCGCCCTACTTCGTCCACTCCAGCCCCATCTCGCGGTAGCGCTCGGGGTCGTCGCCCCATTTCTCGCGCACCTTCACGAACAGGAACAGGTGCACCGGCACCTCGTACATTTCCATCAGTTCCTTGCGCGCCTCGGCGCCGATCGACTTGATGGTCTGCCCGCCGGCCCCGAGCACGATCTTCTTGTGCGCCTCGCGCGCCAGGTAGATCACCTGGTCGATCTTGTACGAGCCGTCCTTCTGCACGGTGAACTTCTCGGTCTCCACCGTGGCGTTGTACGGAATCTCGTCATGCACGCGCAGGAACAGCTTCTCGCGCGTCACCTCGGCGGCGGTCAGCGCCAGCGTCAGGTCGGTGAGTTGCTCCTCGGGGAAGTGCCAAGGACCGAGCGGAATGCGATCCATCGTCCACTTGAGGAAGTCCTTCACCCCGCTGCCCGACAGCGCCGAGATCATGAAAGTCGCCTCGAACCGCAGCCGCCCGTTCAGGTCTTCGCTGAGCTTCAGCAGCTTCTCGCGCTCGATCAGGTCGACCTTGTTGAGCACCAGCACCTTGGGGCTCGTCGATTCAGCGAGGCTGGTGAGCAGGGTCTCGATTTCCGGCGTCACGCCCTTCTGCACGTCGAGGATCAGCGCCACGTAGTCCGCGTCGCCCGCCCCGGCCCACGCCGCTTCGACCATCGCCCGATCCAGCCGCCGCTTCGGCGCGAAGATACCCGGCGTGTCGATGAACACGATCTGGCTCTCGCCCTCGGTCACCACGCCGCGGATCTGCGCCCGCGTCGTCTGCGCCTTCTGCGTCACGATCGACACCTTGGTGCCCACCAGTGCGTTCAGCAGCGTCGACTTGCCGGCGTTCGGCGCGCCCACCAGCGCCACGAAGCCGCAGCGCGTGTTTTCGCCCGCCTCCGGCAGCATGACGTCGGTCTTGGCGACTTCGTTATCGTTCTCGTTCATGGCGTCTCGCGCCAGACCTTCTCGCGGATGAGAAAAGCCTCGGCGGCCTTGTGTTCGGCGAGCTTCTTGCTCGGCCCGGAGGCGGTCACGTCGGGGAAATTCCCCAGCCGTACCGCGATGGTGAATTCGGGCGCATGGTCGGGCCCGGTCCGTTCGATTTCGACATAGAGCGGCGGCTCCAGCCCCCGGCCCTGCGCCCATTCCTGCAGCGTCGTCTTGG
>CAMDAL010000361.1 GCA_945888565.1 Devosia equisanguinis
TGGTGATCGGCGCGGATGCAATATGCTCGTCCTGCATGAATCACTAGGCGAGCTAGCCCATGTCCCTCAAGGTCGAACTGAAGCCAGGCGAACGCCTGATCGTCGGCAACTGCGTCATCACCAATTCCGACCAGCGCACCAGGCTGTTCATCGACGGCAAGGCGCCGATCCTGCGCGAAAAGGACATCCTGACGTTCGAGACCGCGGACAGCCCGGCCAAGCGCATCTACCTGGCGGTGCAGCTGATGTACATCCACGAGGACACGGCCAAGCTCAGCGAGGACTATTTCAAGCTCATCAACGACATCGTCTCGGCGGCACCCAGCACGATCCGCATTGTTGACGAAATCAATAACGAGATATTAACCGGCCAGCTCTATAAGGCTCTCAAGGCCGCCAAGAAGCTGATCCAGTACGAGCAGGAACTCCTAGCAAATGCAAAATAGTGCGGCGTTTGCCTACAAGACCGTAGGCGCGCAAACGGTAAGCCCTCGCGTTCTCGAAGCCAACCTCCTCTCTCGTGCCGCCGGTCAGCTGCAGCGCTGTCGCGACGACTGGGACAACACCCGCCACGAGCTGACCACCGTGCTGCTGTTCAACCGCAAGCTGTGGACAGTGTTCGTTGGTTCGGTCACCGGCGAGGAAAGCCAGCTGCCCAAGGCGCTGCGCGAGAACATCGCCAACCTGGGCATCTTCGTGATGAAGCAGACGCTCAACGTGATGAGCGAGCCCGAGGCCCGGAAGCTCACCGTGCTGATCAACATCAACCGCGAGATTGCTGCGGGTCTGCGCGAGCGCGCCTGATCTCGCGGTTACCGCGCTTGAACGACCGAGGGCCCGCTTGAAGCGGGCCTTTTGCTTTTCAGCGCGCTGGAATGGTTACTTCAGGTAGTTGATGAGCGAGAGCTGGCTCAGCAGCGCGGTGGTCTGGTAGCTGGCCTCCAGCCGGGTCTTGAGCGCCAGGATTTCCATCGCGACCTGCTCGGTGGGCGCTTCCTCGATGTCCTGCAGCATGTTGCCGAGCTGAGCCTTGTGGTCGGTATGCCGCTGGTCGATGGCGCCGGCGGTGGACTTGGCGAGGCCGAGTTCGACCGCTATCACCGCGATGGAGCCGTTGCTGTCGCCGGTTTCGGCGAGGCGTTCGGTGTTGCGGGCCACCATCGACATGTAGCGGTCGGTGGAGGTGGGATCGGCTACCGTAAACACCTGGATCGCCATGGTGGCGAGCGACTGCACGAGGTTGACGAGACCCGTTTCGTTGGCCTGAACGCCATAGGCAACCGCCGTGCTCTCACCGACCTTGGCGGTCACGGTTGTGCGGGGGGTGGTCGAGTCCTCGCCTTTGTACCAGAAGATGGTGTCGGCATCGGTGCCGGCGACGAGCGCGGTGGCGGTGTCGTACGGCGGGCCGTCGACGCGCATCGGTTGGCCGCCCTGCCCGTAGAAGAAGTTCTCGGAGGCGGCGTAGGCGGACGCGGTCACCATTCGCCCCTCGGCAATGGTCTTCACCTGCGCCTCCAGCGCGGCCCCGAAGCTCGCGGCGGTCGCGTCGGCGTCGGCGCCGATGACGAAGCTGCCGGGCTCGCCGGCAGTCTCGACCGCGGTCAGGGTGATTGAATCGGACGTCCCGTCCGGCATGGTGAAGTTGAGGGTGACGGTCTCGCCAGCCGTCGGCAGCGTCGCGCCGAACTGTACCGACAGCGCCGGAGGCGAGCCGGACGGCTGGTTGACGGTGATGTTGGCGCTGGTGGTGGAAGCGGTGGAGAGCTTCATGCCGAAGGGATGGGTGCCGTCCTCGGCCAGCGTGGTGGTGTCAGCGGCAGTGCCGATGGTGAGACGGCCGAGATGGCTGGCGCCGAGGTCGGCCAGCTTGCGCTCGCCCGCCACCTGCTTGAACCCGGCCTGGCTGCCGCGGCCGTTGAGGGCATAGTAGGCGTCTTCGACAGGCTTGTTCTCGGTCTTGGCGCCGCCGAACAGGTAGCGCCCGGCGATGTCGACGTTCATCAGCGTCATGACTTCGTCGAAGCGGGCGGAGGCCAGCGTGGGCGTGGTCTGGAAGTTGAGGCTGGCCTGGCCGCCGGAGCCCGACATGGTCGCGGCGCGGGCATCGGCCTCGATGGTATCCAGCCGGCCGATCGTCTGATCGAGGACGTTGAGCCGCAGGTTCACGGTCTTGATGTTGCTCTGGTAGCTCTCGATGCGCGAGACGCGCTGACGGAGGGCCAGGTCGAAGTAACGGTCCGACCCCATCTCGGCGAGGTTGGACGCCTTCATGCCCGAGCTCAGCTGGGTCTGGAGCTTGTCGTAGCGCTCCTTCATGCCCATTATGTTGTTGATGCCGCTGGAGAGCGGGAACATCGAGCGGTTGATGATGTTGGCCATACCGCGACGCCTTACAGCGACGACATCAGGTCTTTGATGAGTTCCTGCGCGACGCTCATCACGCGGGCATTGGCGGCGAAGGCATTCTGCAATTCCATGAGCCGGGCCATCTCCTCGTCGATATCGACGCCGTACTCGCTTTCGAGCCGGTTGCCGAGCGCATCGAGGGTCATCTCCTGCGTCTCGGCTTCCGAACCGGAGGAGCTTGCGATGTTGCCGATGGTGTTGATCGACTGGCTGATGAGGTCGCTGACCGTCCCGGCGAGCCGCGATCCGGCGCTGCCCGAGACACTCCCGGTCCCACCGGCGAAACGCAGGGTATCGAGGTTGCTCAGCAACTGATCGACGCGCGAGGCATCGCCCATCGGTGTGCCCGGCGTGTACTGGACCAGCAGGCGGTTGTCGGTGCTGATCGTGGTGTTGACGCTGATGCGGCTGGCAAAGCCGAGCTTCTGGCCGTTGTTGTCGAGCGCGTTGGTGAAGCTGGTATTGCCGTAGTCGACGAACAGGTTGATGCCGAGGTCGCCGGCCTGGGTGCCGCTGACGGTAGCCCGGCTCTGCATCGACTTGATGTCGGTGTTGCCCAGCGCACCATCGTCCATGATGCGGATGGACGTGCCGGACGGGCTGACGACAAGGCCGGAGCCGACCGCCGCCTGTATCTTGGCTGCAACCGACGCCGGACCGGCGGTGAAATCGACGCCCACCACCCGGGCGCCGTTGCTGTCAATGTAGTCCAGCGGCAGCTTGGTGGTGTCGTCGACGCGCAGCACGCGGACCGTCTTGCTGACGCCGCCCTGTACATAGGCGAAGCTGAACTCGTTGCCGTTCTGCAGGTTGGCAATATCGACTTCGAAACCAGCCGATGCGCCCGAGGTCACCTGGGTGCCGGAGGTGGTCTTGGTCGACATCGACATGGCGAGGCCGGCGGCGATCTCGTCGAGCTGATCCTGCGCCTGGACGAGATCGTTGTCGCGCAGTTGGATAAGACCGGCGAGTTCGCCCGAGCTCAGGACGTTCTGCTTCACCAGATCAATCTTGAGGCCGGCGCCGGTGGTGATGGCGAGCCTGCCGACACCTGACTTGGCATCGTTGGAATTGAACAGCGACGTGGCCGCCAGTTGTCCGGCGCTCTCGAACGAAATCACCGAGGCCCGACCATCGAGGATGCCGACGCCGGAGCGGGTCATCAGGGCGACGGTATCGTCGCTGCGGTAGCTGACGCGCAGGTCCATCTGCTCGCTGAGCGTGCCGATGAGGCGGTCGCGCTGGTCGAGCAGGGTGGCGCGCGAGCTGGGGTCGATGCCCTGGTCGGCGAGGCGGTTGTTGATCCTCTCCAGCGACTGCAGCTGGTTGTTGATGTCGTCGACGCTGGTCGAGATCTTGGCCTCAACCTCCTGGCGCAACGACTGGACGTCGCCGCTCAGGCGGTTCAGTGCCCCAGCCAGCTCCTGCGCCTTCTGCACCGTGTCGGCACGGTTGGCGAAGTTGTCGGGACTGGAGGTCAGCGAGGTGAGCGACGTCTCAAACGCGGAAAAGACGCTGTCGAGAGAGCCAGTGGTGCCCGGCATGCCGAACAGCGTCTGCAGACGGTCGAGATAGGAGGCGCGCGCCGACGCGAAGGACGAGTCCGACACGGCGCGGGTATAGTGCTGCTGCAGCGACTGGTTGAAGGTACGCGTCAGCGCGCCCTGGCGAGCGTAGGTGGACCTGGCGCCAAGGGAGTCGATGACGCTGACAGAACGCTTG
>CAMDAL010000362.1 GCA_945888565.1 Devosia equisanguinis
GAGATCAAGATACATGACGCTGGAAACCATCGGCCAGATCAGCGATGATCCTCTCGTCAGCCTGCCAGCCGTGGCCCGCTGATCAGCCCGGCACTGCCGGAGAGCGTGGAGGCCCAGCCTCAGTTACACCACGCAATGGGACACGATCGTCGCCGATGCCTCGCAGGCCTTCGAAGAGCCAATGCTCTTCGCTGACAGCGGCAACGGCTATAGCGAGCAGGCAACCTGTTGGCTCAACTTCACCGGCCACGGCTCGGTCCGCGAAGCGGTGTTCCTGTTGCGGCGACCGGCGATGCGGCTACGGTTCGATCCCCGGATCAGCCCGGGGACGCTTCGGTTGGGCGAAGTCGGCCTGGAGAAGGCCTCTCGTGCGCTATGGTGGGTGCGTGGGCTCGCCAAGCGGTTACGACGGCGGATACGTTCATTTGGCGATGTGGCTTCGCAGGTAACCAGAGCCGGAGCGACATTTGGCCGGGGCGGCATGGGGGCCTTTCTGGATGCACTCGATCGCATCGCAGAGGCCGAAGGCACTGTGAATCGCCGGTTCCAGGAACTCGACCTCGCTGAGTTTCGCGAGCGATTGGACACGTTTACGGCGTTTGCGCGAACGCACCTCGTTCAGGGCGAAGCAGCGATCGACGGGCGTGTTGCCGGGGTCAGTGTCATCGTTCCGGTCTATCAGCCCGACTTGTCCCGGTTTCGAGAGCTTCTGGCCTCGCTGCTGGCCGAGGTGGTGCAGCCGGCCGAGATCATCTTCGTTCTTGACGGTCCACAGCCGGGACCACGTCGCCTGATCGCTGCGTTCAAGCCACAGGCCAGCAAGGTCGTATTGGTTGAACTGGACCGAAATCATGGGGTGGGGTCCGCCTGCAACGCAGGCCTTGCCGCCGCGACGCAGCCCTACGTGATGATCCTCGATCACGACGATATCGTGCTGCCCCCGCTGTTCGAGTTCTTCGCCCATGCCGCTGCGGCCGACCCCGATATCGTCTACCTCGACGAAGCAATCGTCGATGAAGACGCACGCAATGTGCTCAGCGTAACGGCGCGCGGTGCGTTCGACCTGCCGCACTACCTGTCCCACCCCTACGTCGTGCACCCGGTGTTCGTCAGGCGCGACCTGGCGCTCCGGGCGGGCGGCTTTGACGCTTCGATGCGGATCTCGCACGACGTGGACTTTTTCCTGCGTTGCGTGCTGCACGCCCGGACCATCACTCACGTGCCGCTGGTCGGCTATCTGTGGCGACAGGTCCGGCGGAGTTTGGGATCAACCCGGCAGGCGGAGGTTTCCGAGGCCAGCCGCCTGGCGATTCGGCGTTTCGTCGTTGCGCGCTTTGGCTGGCCGGAGACCAGCGTTGCGAAGGGAACGAGCTTCAACATGTACGACATAAAGCCACCGCCGCGCCCAGACGCGCGGGTGGCGATCATCATTCCAACCAAGAACCGTGGCGACCTGCTCGACGTTTGTGTGCAGAGCATTGTCGACCGACGCGGCTTCAACCAGAGCCCGATCGAGATCTTTATCGTCGACCACGAGAGCGACGACCCATCGTCGCTGAAGGTGCTGGAAAGATGGGCCGCTGCGGACGGCGTCACGGTTCTCGCCCACAAGGGCCCGTGGAACTTCTCGGAGATCAACAATGCGGCGGTAAGGCAGATCGAGGCCCGCGGGGAGTTTTCGCATTTCGTCTTCATGAACAATGACGTCGAGCTGAAAACCAACGACTGGCTCGACGGTTTGCTCGGCGCGTTTCGTTTGGATGATGTCGGGATTGTCGGATGCTACCTGAGCTACCCCGACACGCTCGTGCAGCATGCCGGCGTCATCGTTGGACTTTGTGGGGCAGCCGAGCACGCGTTCAAGTTTTCGGCCGGACGGTTGGCCGATGGGCGTCGGGCGCCGGGGTATCTGGGAGCGCTGGTGGCCACCCGCCACTTTGGCGCCGTCACGGCTGCATTGATGGTGGTGGCAAGAGATGTGTTCGATGCGCTCGGAGGCTTCGATGAGGCCTTCGCGGTCGGTTTCAACGATACCGACCTTTGCCTCAGGGCCAACGATTCCGGATGGCGCACCTGCTACGTGGGGCGGGTCGAAGCGGTGCACTACGAATCAGCAAGTCGCGGCAAGTCCGTCGTCGATCCTCATCCTATGGATACGGCTCGGTTCATCGATCGCCATTTGCGAGCGATCCGGCGCGGCGATGATTTTTACGGCCTGACGATGAACTGGAGCTCGCCGGCGCTCGAGTTCTCCCTCGAACCCCGCAAACCGTTCAGGTTGCGGACCATATCGACGGCAGCAGGCAAGGGTCAGCCCAACTGACGGCGACGATTGAGGCGAGTGTCGACCCCAAGGGGCGCCCTAGGGTCGGACCGTAGTTTCTGGTTAAAATCCACCGGCGTACTTAACGAGGCGTTGCGTGTTGGCGCTTCCTTCAACTATCCGGAGGCCGGTTGTGTCGTAGCAGAGGTCAAGGACGTTCGAACAGATCGGGTCAAGGTCACCGCCGATTGCGATGAAGCTGGGGAGACCTGGGAATCGTCGTTATTCATTGACCTCGTTGACGACGACTAGATCGCCATCGACGGTGCGCCATATTTCCTTTCCGAGTCAGGGGCAGCAGACATCGACTTCGGCTCGGAATGGGAGTGACCTGAGCCGCCGTCACGTCCTCGATTGAACCCTGTAGGTATAGCGTCGCGGGTCCGATGGCCCACTTGGCAACCGGCTATTCGCGCCGCCAGGGATCAAGAGACTGGCGGACGCACAAGCCCGCTTTTTACCGGAGCGTGGCGAGTCTTTCGAGCAGCGTGCCGCCGGTCGCGTAAGCTATGTCGTCGATGCGCAGCCGTTGGTCGATGAAGCGCAAGATCAGTTTGTCGGCGTACTGCGCCTTGTTGGGGTCGCGATAGCCGAAAGCGATGATGACTTCGGGCGAAGAGGCGGAGCCACTCGCACCCACTGGCATGCAGGTGTTGGCGTAGTCTGCGCTGCTTTGCCAGGGGATCGCGACGGCGGGATCGGCACCCTTCGGTAGATGCTGGGCGACGAGCGCGGCCAATTCGGGGGTTAGGATGGCGAGGATGGGCGCCATGTCGCCGCTGAGCCGGGCGGCACAAAAGATGTCGCCAACCTGAGTTGAGGTCAGCGAGACTGCGGCGGCAGGGCTGGCGGCGAGCGCCAGTACGGCCCAGGCGAATGCGGTGGTGACTTTCATTTCTGTTTTCATGCCACGCTCGGGTGCTGGTCGCACCTATATCGCATATCGGCCGGTACGATTGCCTAGTCGACGGTCAGACCCGCGGGCTGCTACCTAGCAGCTGTCATTCTACAAGCGGGGCTTGAGCCGATGCATGCACACCATCAACGCCTTGCCATGGGCCTGACCTATGCCGGGGTTCTGCCGGTGTGGATCGGGATCGGTGCTTTACAGTTCGTGGACATCCCGTGGATAGGCTCTGGCATGCTTGCCTACGGTGCCATCATCGTCAGTTTCATCTGCGGGATGCACTGGGCCACGTTCATGGGCGCTGCTGGTCCCCTGCCGATCAACCTGCTGGTCACCAGCAACCTTGGAGCATTGTCTGCGTGGGGGCTCATGCTGATATCGCCCTGGTCAATGCCGTTCGCGTTTCTGGGACTTGCTGCGGTACTGGGCATGCTCTTGGGCGTCGATCGACTGCTGCTCCCGGCTCGCGCGATCGAGCCCTGGTTCTGGATCCTGAGGCGCAACGCATCGATCGGCCTGGGGGCAGGACTGCTGCTATGGGCGGCGCTGTCCTGACTGGAATGCGAGTCCTTGCGGCTTGCACTTCATTTGTAAAGTGGCACTGGCTGGCTTGGCACTATGCTCTCCTTCGCGGGAACTCTAGCGTTCGCAGTGCGGGCTGGCATGGCAAGCCATCAAGACGTCAGGCCCGGGCAGGTGTAGCAGCCCGGGCCATAGCGTCGACTACCCTATCAGACGGCCCTCGCCTCCTGCGCCTCCTCGGCCTGGGACTTACGGACCGCGATGATGTAGATCAGGATACCCACGCCAGCCTTCGCGATGATGTCCGCGATGGTGTAGCCGACCTGCACGTACGTCTCGGTCACAGCGCCCCC
>CAMDAL010000363.1 GCA_945888565.1 Devosia equisanguinis
CCTGCAGGGTGTCGAACGCTGCGCCCGCGCCGCCGAGGATGTCGGACTTGACGTCGTTCAACTCGGTGATGATCTTCGAGGCCGACCACGTGGCAGCGGTTCCGGTCGAGGCGTCATTGATCTCGGTGGCGCTCGCGACGGCCGCCTGCAGTTCGTTGATCGCCGCGACGAGGTTGGACTTCGCCGTAGTGGTCAGCGACGACAGGTCGGCCGCGTTGCCATTGATCAGCGTGCGGTGAGCCTTGAGCTCCGTACCGATCCGAGTGGCAAGGTTGGTGAGGTTGGTCTGCAAAGTGGCCATTGGTACTCGCCTCTCAGATTCGCGCGTTTTCAAGGAGTAGGGTGATGTCGGGCATGTCGTCGTACTGGCTCCCGCCCACCGGGCCCACCGGGCCCGTCAGGCCCTGAGGGCCGGGGCCGCCGGTCGGGCCAGAGGCGCCCACCGGCTCGGCCGCCACCTCCAGCGGCTCGTCCTCGGCCCCCACCGTTACAGTGGCGGGGGCCTCCGGCAGGATGGCGATGGCGATCTCGTCGACGATGTCGATGGTGATCCCGTTCATCAGCCGTCCTGTGTGATGGGGGCGACCACGGGGACGCTGATCCGGAACCCGAGGTGCTGAGGGGTGGGGAGGTCGGTACGCACCACGTCGATCAGGACGCGGTGCTCAGGCCACCCCTTGCTGGCGACACCGGGCAGGATGAGGTCGAACGACTGTTCGCCCTGACGCTCGATGGTCCCGCTCGCCGTAGACATGGTTGCCAGTAGCTCGCGCTGGGAGGCGTCCCGGCGGACCTGGGCCCGGAAGGTCGCCCCGGCGGGGAAAGCCCCAACCCCCGAGACGGTAAGCCGGAGCCGCCATTCGTAGCCAGCGTGGATTGCCCGGGCCCGGACGGTTTTCTGCGTCATGCGCTCCCCCTCGCCAACACCGACAGGAGCACTTTGCCGTTGCGGAGCCGCTGGTAGCCGATGAGGTCTTTAGCGTTCGCCGCGGTGGACAGCTTGAGGGCGACGCCCCCGGCAGTCTCGAACACGGCGGTGTCCACGCTGGCGGTGTAAGGGCCGCCGGAGTGGACAATCTCGATCACGCCGGACTGCTTCTTGGACCCACCGGCGGTCTTGAAGGTGAAGTTGCCGGTCGCGAGGGCGAACCCATTGATGAAGGTGTCGAGGTTGAGCGACACATTCCCGGTGAAGGCTCCCAGGTCGATCCACTCGGCGGCGCCCCATACCCCGGTGCTCAAGACCTTCCCGGCCGCGCCGGAAAGGTACTCGGCAACGGTGGCGAGGTCGGCCGCGGCCAGCTTCTGCGCCAGAGCCGCAACGGCCGCTGTCGAGAGCGGCTTGTCGGCGTCCGAGGTGTTGCTCGCGTTCGCCAGCCCCACCATCGCTTTCGTGATGCCGCCGACCGTGCCGGTAAAGGTCGGGGACGACAGCGGCGCCTTCGCCGCCAGCGCCGCCGCGAGGTTCTGCACATCGGTGATCGCGTGCTCGTGGGAGCCGATCACCGAGGCAGGGGAGCCGGGTATCCAGCCGGACCCCGATTTCACCAGCACGTAGCCATTCGCCGCCGCGGCCGCGCCCGAAACGTCCGAGAGGTCGTCGAGCGAGTGGTCGTGGCCGGTGTCGGCCTTACCGGCGAGCGCGTCCAGCAGGCCGGTGATGTTCGCCAGCGCGTGGGTGTGCTCGGCCAGCGCCAGACCAAGGATGGCCTGGAACAGTGCGTGGACGTCCTCGTCGATTGCGACGAGGGCCTGATCCGAAACCGGAAACTCCTCCGCGATGGTACGCGAAGGGTCCGGGCGCGGATAATCCCGGTTCAAGGTGTCAGCCATCTTGGCCCCTGCTTCTTAGGTGATTGCCGCCCCGAGATCTCCGAGCCTCGGGCGGGCCGCTGGGCCGCCCGTGATCGTGATCTTGAGGCGGCCTTGCGCGGCGGTGATGCCGGTGGCGGCGTGCTTGCGCTCGACCCACGCGGGGTCGCTCAGCAACTCGGTAGACGCGAGGGTGAGGGCGAGCCAGTTGTCGTCGGCCTTGTCGTACTCGATCACCGCCGTCGAGCCCGCCGGGAGGGCGGCCTTGTAGTAGGCGGTGAGGTCGACACCCGCGCCGAGGTTGAAGGCGCGAGTGACGTAGGTGCCCTCGGTGGCGATCTCCCCGGCGATGAGCCAGACGGGCGCGTAGAGGATCGGGGAGAGCTTCTCGCTGCCCGTGAGGACGGCGCGAAGCTGGACGGTTTCGGTGATGTACTCGGTCAGCTGCAGCACCTGACCCGGCAGGAGCCGGATCACGCTGTTGTCGGCCCGGACAATCTCGAAAACCGCCCGGCAGGCGGAGGACGGAAGTTCAACCGCCGCCCGCACCTGTAGGTCGCTGGCGTTCACCAGATTGAAGCTGCCGAGCGGGACCGTCTTGGTGAGCGGGCCGAACTTGGCCGCCACCGCGCGGAACGTCAGGTCTTCGTTCTGGTGAGGCGTCCAAGTCATCTTGTTTGACGAGGACAGCAGCACCCCCGTCGTGTAGGGCTGCGCCCCCACGAAGCTCTGGCTCTCGACATCGAAGTCCGAAAGGCGAGCCACCGAGAGGGAGTGATCGGCGTCGTCGGTGCCGACGATCACCGCGCTCTCGCGGTCGTTGAGGGTGACAACCGGGAGCGCGAAGCGCCCGGACTTCCAGCCCACCACGGCGCCAGCCATCGGGATCAGAACCTCGGCCGTCACGTCCCCCGTGGGGATACCGTTCTCGACCGTTACCTGCTGCATGAACAGGTTGTTGCCGAGGTCGCCCAAGGCGCACAGCTTCACGTCGAAGCCGACCAGCATCCGGGCCTCGGGGGGCGTGAATGTCTGAGCCAGCGGATCGTTGCTGTTGTTGTTCGAGGCGGCCTGCTCCCGGCGCCACCGCTCAATCGTTGTGACGGTACGCATCACGTCGATCTCGATGGTGCCTTGGCCGACGAAGAACGCCGTGGCCTTGGAGCCGCCCGCCCCCTCTGCGTACACCTCCTTGACGCCTGCGGTCACACCGGCCGGGATCACGAAGCTGCCGGTGATTTCCCCGCTGCCATCGGCCGCGACGACGCCCGCAGGCTTCACGTCCACACCGTCGAAAGTGAGCACGTCGAGGATTTCCCCGGCGCCGAGCCCGGCGATGGTGAACGTGACCGCGATCTGCCGCAGGAACTCCGCCTGCTGCTCGGTTTCGGAAACCGTCTCGACCGCGTCCGAGGACACGACCAGGGGCCCGTTGTCGCGGCGCGTGCCCCGGTTGAACTCGACCGTTACGGGGCTGAGCCACATGGTCTGCTGCTCGGTCCAGAAGTCGGCCGCCGGGCTGAGCGACATTGCTGCCGGTAGGGGCTCGAAGTTCTGGTACGGGTTGATCTTCATGCAGGAGGTTGAACGCTCCTGCTGGATGATGACCTCTTCCGTCCAATCGAGCGTTACCGGCCCCGTGAGCGACCCCTGGTAGAAGGTCGGCTCAATCGAAAGCTCGAGAACGCCTTCGCCGACCGAGGCCGTCTGAACCTCACCGGCGTCTCGGTAGAAGTCGCTGATGAACGGGTCAACGAACATGCCGAGCTTGGCAACGGGCTCGCGGGCGTCGATGGCGGACTTTATCCGCTCAAGCTCAAGCAACCGCTCGTGCGCCTGCACCCGGCGGAACACCCGCCACTGCTGGGCGAAAGTGATCGACCGGACGCCGTTGTTCTCAACGGCGGGCTTGCCGATCCACGAGTTGCTGATCTCGGCAAGGGGCAGGAGGTTGCCCGGCGGGAGAGCCGGGAAGGGGTTCCTGCGGGCCGAGACGCCCTTCACGTAGACGCTTTCCCCCGCCGAGTTGAGGCAGAGGAGGTCGATCCGCGGCAGTTTCCACTTGTACGACAGGATGACGGTCGTGCCCACGACGCCGCCCGAGAGGACGATCCCGGTGTCGGTCACGGCGTCGGGCGTCACGAGGTCGAGGTAGCGGTACGTCACCCGATAGGTCGAGGACGGGACCGGCTCGGGGCCGCCCGGCGCCCAGTCGATCTGATCGCCGGAGCGAACCCAG
>CAMDAL010000364.1 GCA_945888565.1 Devosia equisanguinis
GAGATCAAGATACATGACGCTGGAAACCATCGGCCAGATCAGCGATGATCCTCTCGTCAGCCTGCCAGCGGTGGCCCGCTGATCAGCCCGGCCCTGCCGGAGAGCGTGGAGGCCCAGCCTCAGTTACACCACGCAATGGGACGCGATCCGAACCACAGTACTACCGGATCGTCAGCGACGTACCGTTTCGTTTCTATGCAGGAGTCACAGTCCCCAAGATCGACGGGTGTCCGCTTACACAGCGCTTCTCGTTCGATGTTCTCGATGGCAAGCTTGAACCCATCCTAGCTGCGGACGGCGAAAAGTTCGAATGGTGGCCATGGTACGAGGGCTTTGGCAAGAAGTGGTACTGGGTGGGCCCCGAGGTAGGTGCAGAGTTCAAGAGCGACCGCGAGTTCGCCGCAGGGACCTACTTTATCCGCGTCTTCAACGCAGAGAACAGGGGGCGCTACGTACTTGCCGTTGGCGACATCGAGTCGTTTACGCCCGATGTGATCGCGAAGACCATGATCGTGATGCCGGGCATCAATCGCGACTTCTGGGACAGCGTGACCTGCGCTCCGCAGTGACAAGGACAGCGATTAGCGCCAGAGAACTGCCATCGAGGGCTTCGCAAAGGCGAACAGCTACGAGATCATCGGAGAGTACTACGACGCCGCCGTGAGCGTGGCTGATCCGGTCCACGAGCGCCCCGGTTTCAAGGAGATGCTGCAGCGCCTCGCCGCGAACGGTGCCAAGACTATCATCGTTGATAGCCCCGGCCGCTTCGGCACAAGCACTTGCCGCCGCATTTCCCTGCTAGAGTGTCTAGTCGCTCGCGATGCGGGGAAGTCCGCGCATCAGCAGGTCTAGTAGGCCATCGGGCGCCTAGCCCGGAAGGAGAGCAGTATGAAGTTTCGTTCCGTCGTCTTTGCCGCCCTTGCGCTGGCGCTGGCCGGCACCGCGCCGGGCCTTGGGGTTGACAGCGGAGGCAGTTCGCCGACCGTGTCGGTCAGTTCGTCGATGCAAGACGCGCGGGCCCAGATCAAGAAGCAGCGCTGGGCCGACGCCATTGCGACGCTCCGGGTGGTGCTTGAGGCCGAGCCCAACAATGCCGATGCCAACAACCTGATGGGCTACAGCCTCCGAAAATCGGGCAACCTACAGCGGGCAGAGGGCTTTTATCTCAAGGCGCTAAAGCTCTCGCCAAAGCACAAGGGCGCCAATGAGTATCTGGGCGAGCTCTATGTCGAGACCGGCAATCTGGCTAAGGCCAAGGCCCGGCTCGAAGTGCTCGAGGGCATCTGCGGCACGGGCTGCGAAGAGTATCAGGACCTCAAGGCCGCCATCGACAAGGCCAGCTGACGTCTGGCCAGCTCTTTTCGGCCAGGGCAGCATACATGCATACATGTGAAGGATAAAGGGGTCGGCGATCTGGTGTCGTCGTCGCCTCGAACTGTCTTCCACACTTAGTCACGCCTTAACCAGGGCCTCTGGCGCGCGGCTTGGAGCCGCCGCCACCGGAACTCGATGCGTCCGACCTGCATCTGTGGCGCAGCTTTCTTAGTGAGCCGTGGTGCAGCGTCACGACGGCGCTTATCCCCACCGGCATCTGCACCCAGACGCATCTACGCCCACATCTCTCCGATGCCGAACGCGCTGCCGAACTCGCGCGCCTCGCCGAGCTGTCGCAGCAGCCCGCCTGGGTGGAGCGGTTACGCCGGTCGGTGGGCTGGCGGCTGGTCGCGCGGCTCTTTTTCCGACGGGCCAATCGACTGCCGGCCTTTGGCTAGGCTCAGGCTCCGTGGAGGGATACGCAAAAAGGGCGATCTGGTTGTCAAGCGGCGTTGAAGATTTGCACGCCGAAACGCAGTCGGATCAGTGGGATGCCAGATCGTTCTCGTATCGAAACACCGCTACTGGTGCTCGTGCTGGTGTTCCGGAACTAATCCGGTCTCTGCCGGCGGCCTTAGCCTGATAGAGATGGCGGTCTGCTGCCCTGAGCAACGCATCCAGATCGCGTCCACCGCTGCCTGTGACCGCAATGCCGATGCTTACCGATACGCCCTTCGGTACATCCGCGATAATCATGGCGGCGATGGCCATGCGGAGACGATCAGCCAGTGCGGAAGCCTCTCGGATCGATGCGGCAGGCATCAGAATGCAGAACTCCTCACCTCCCCACCTTGCGAGCGTGTGTGTGATTGAAAGGTGACGGCTGCAGCACCGCGCGACCTCGATGAGAGCACTATCTCCCGCAGCATGACCGTGGAGATCATTGAGGTGCTTGAAGTGGTCAATGTCGAGCATGAGCAGCGCGGCTTCCATCCCATCTCGCGAGGCCCGGTCCAGACTACTGGCCGCGCTCTCCATGAAATGGCGACGGTTGCCGACACCGGTCAGGGGATCAGTGTGAGCAAGTCGGGCCAAAACCTTCTGAGCTTGGGCAAGCCGGTAAGCCAGCGACATGATAACGGCGCCAACCACCGGCGAAATCGAAGCTGGGGTCAGGATCGCGAAGTAGATCCACTCCTCAAGAAGGGTATCGGGCATTGTGAGATGAATACACAACCCGGTAATCAGCACCGATGAGAGGACCGAGAACGCAGCAATGACCAGCACGGCCCGAGCCAGACCAATGTGTAGGAGCCAAGCCGTCAACGCGTGGCCGATCTGCCTCACCCTGCCGGAGATTTGCATTCCCACCCTACCTTCGATCCACATGTTGGGCTCGAAAGGTTTCCGGCTGTTTAGGCGTGATCGCTAATTTTTTCTTTAGCCATAGGCAACTCCCTAACGGCGGATTTGATTCTGTTCCGTTCGCAACCCGATTCCGAAATGTTCACGTCGATTGCGAACGGCGCGTGGGGCCCGAGAGGTTTTTGCAGGTGTCCAGCTTGGGCACCTTGAGGCGGATCTGGTCAGCAACGGCGCGCCATTGGCTCCTGGCGGCCTCCGCGGTCTCCTGCGCGAAGGCGGTGGCGATGAAGGCACTGGCGACCGCCGCCCGCTCTTGCCGGCGAACGCGTCGCATGACGTCAACCACGGGACGCGTTGGACACTGCGTTCATCTACGGCGCCAAAAGAAACAAATCACCTGACAACGGACATATCGAGCCGCCGTTCGCTGTTTCTCGGGTATATAGTCTGCCTGTCTCAAGTGCCTGTGGCTGCTGCTGCCCGGTCAGACGAAGCGCACCGGAGTTGACCATGGGGGCACGCGTGGAACCGGAACAATCCCGCACCGACGTTGTGCATTTGAGAAACGGTTTCGAGGCATACGGCATGGTTCTCGACCTGCTGTCGCGCAACGCCCCGTTTCGCCATTATGACCTCGACCAGATTTCCGCCGCGGTCCGTCTGCAACTCCTCCGGGGGACGCACATAGCCGCAATGCGGGAGCGGGCAATCGTGGGTTACTTCGGCTGGATACGCACGAACAAGGTAATTGCAGAGGCGTGGTCCAAGAATCTGGGGCCCCTCACCCCGGTCCCGTTTTCCACCTCGGACGCTGTAGCCGTAACAATAGTCGCAGCGCCCGACACGCGTGTCCTGAGGCATTTGGTTCGTCACGCGCGATCACTACACCCACAGACAACAGTGTTCTTCAAGCGACAGGCCGCAGGAAAGGTCCGAAAATCCGTTGTAGAAAGCATGGTGTTCGATCCAAAATGACTCGTGTCCCCATTGCTATGGCTCCGGGTCTGAGCGACGGTCGTGGGTATGTTTGGGGGACTTCAGGTGAACACTCTGCGGGGCTGGTTGCTGGCATCGGTTTCGGCGTTGACGCTGATTTGCGGGGCCAACACCTCGGAGGCGCAGGACAGGCCAAAGATCACGATCGGAGCCTCAGGCGGCTACGTCATGGGTCCCAACTCCACTGCCGACGAGTTTTTCGTCGGCGACTCTTATGATTTCACCTCCATTGAGGAAATTCCGTAATTACCCACCCCTTCGGCAGGCCGCGTTTTGACCGTTCTGGGCGCGTTCAGGCGAGGGTAGCGAGGATGACATCGAAGGGATTTGCGCCTTTGAGCCGCGCGGTGTCGATTGTCGTTCGCACGTCC
>CAMDAL010000365.1 GCA_945888565.1 Devosia equisanguinis
CGCTGCCCCTCCGCTTGCTCCTCCACCGCGTAGCGGGGGAGGGGACCATGCGAAGCTAGTGGAGGGGGCGTCCAGCGTCCGCTACAACCGCTGCCCCTTCAGCGCGTCCTCGTATTCTTTCCGCGCCGCGTTCACGCTCGGCCGCACCGAAACCTCCGGCACCGCCACGTCCCACCAGTGGCCGCCGGCTTCCGTGGCGATCAGCGGGTCGGTGTCGATCACCAGCACCGTCGTGCGCTCCACTGCCGCCGCCTCGCGCAGGGCGCTTTCGAGCTCGGCCACGGAGAACACTTTTCGCGCCCATGCCCCCATCGCAGCGGCATGCGAGGCGAAGTCGATCTCGGGCAGCATCTCGTGTTTGGTGTCCTTCAGCAGGTTGTTGAAGTTCGCCCCGCCAGTCGCCATCTGCAGCCGGTTGATGCAGCCGAAGCCGCGATTGTCGAGCACCACGATGGTGAGCTTCGCGCCCAGCTGCACCGAGCTCGCGATCTCCGAGTTCATCATCATGTAGCTGCCATCGCCCAGCATCACGACGACCTCGTCATGCGGCTTCGCCAGCTTCACGCCGAGCCCGCCGGCGATCTCGTAGCCCATGGTCGAGAAGCCGTAATCCATGTGGTAGCTGCCCGGCGCGCCGGCCGGCCACAGCTTGTGCAACTCCCCCGGCAGCCCGCCCGAGGCACAGACCAGCGTCACGCCCGAGCCCTTGGCGCGCGCCACCGCGCCGATCACCTGCGCGTCGGAGGGCAGTGCATTGGTCGGGTCGGTGACGGCCTTTGCCGCCTGCAGCCACTCGGCTTTCGCCGCGCTGGCCGTCGATGTCCACGTCTCCGCCGTGCGCCAGTCGCCGAGCTTCGCGCCGATCGACTCGAGCCCGGCCTTCGCGTCGGCCACCAGCGTCATCGCCCGGTGCTTTCCAGCATCGAAGGCCTGGGTGTTGAGCCCGACGATCCTGACACCCTCGGCCTTGAACAGCGCCCACGAGCCGGTGGTGAAATCCTGCAGCCGCGAGCCCACAGCCAGCACCAGGTCGGCCTGCTCGGCGAGCAGGTTCGAGGCCGACGACCCCGTCACCCCCACCGAGCCCATGTTCATGGGATGGTCGTGCGGCAGCGATGATTTGCCCGCATTGGTCTCCATCACCGGCACGCCGTGGCGCTCGGCAAAGGCGCGCAGCGTCCCGGCCGCCTCGGAATAGAGCACGCCGCCACCAGCGATGATCACCGGCTTCTGGCTGGCCCGGATCGCCGCCACCGCCGCTTCCAGCTCGTTGACATCCGGCATTGGCCGCCGCGGCACCCACACCCGCTCGTCGAAGAACGCTTCGGGATAGTCGTACGCTTCGGCCTGCACGTCCTGGCAGAGGCTCAGCGTCACCGGCCCGCACTCGGCCGGGTCGGTCAGCACCTGCATGGCACGGTTCAGCGCCGAAATGATCTGCTCGGGCCGGGTGATGCGGTCGAAATAGCGCGACACCGGCCGGAACACGTCGTTGGCGCTCACCGTGCCGTCGCTCCAGCTCTCCACCTGCTGCAGCACCGGGTCGGGCGCGCGATTCGCGAACACGTCGCCGGGCAGCAGCAGCACCGGAATGCGGTTCACATGCGCCAGCGCCGCCGCCGTCACCATGTTGGTGGCGCCCGGCCCGATCGAGGACGTGGCGGCCATGAAGCGCCGCCGGAAACTGGCCTTGGCGAAGGCGACGGCGGCGTGCGCCATGCCCTGCTCATTATGCGCCCGGTAGGTCGGCAGCGCGTCGCGGACCTGATACAGCGCCTCGCCCAGCCCCGCGACATTGCCATGCCCGAAGATCGCGAACACCCCGCCGAAGATCGGCACGGTCTCCCCATCGATCACGGTCATCTGCCGCGTCATGAACTTCGCCAGCGCCTGCGCCATGGTGAGGCGGATGGTCTTCTGCGTCATGGTCTTTCCTCCTCACGCGTCGGGTGCGTTGACCCCCACCCTTGATCCCTCCCCACAAGGGGGAGGGAGACGATGTTTCAACGTTCTCGACACCACGACTCCCTCCCCCTTGTGGGGAGGGTAGCGCAGCTGTCGCGGCAGCGACGTAGCGAAGCTGGGGTGGGGGTGAGCCCACGCTCGCTTCACTACCCCTCCCAAATCTCCACCAGCGCCCGGAATCGCGCGGCCATGTCTTCCACCGCTTCTTCGTCCGTCATCGCCCCAGCAAACCACGCCTTGGCCGCCTCGGCAAAGATCGTCCGGCCCACCGCAAACCCGCGCACTGTACGCGAACCCTTGGCCGCAGCGAAGGCGCGCGCCAGCTCGTCCTGCGGCGCCTCCAGCCCCAGCAGCACGACGCCGCGGCAGAGCGGGTCGCGCGTCTCGATCACCTGGTCGATCGCTTCCCACGCCCCGGTCTCGGTCTGCGGCTCCAGCTTCCACCAGTCCGGCTTCAGCCCGGCATCGTACAGTTCGCCGAGCGCCCGCGCGGCCGTCTCGCCGTCTACCGGCCCGGCCTTCGATGCAATCACCTCGATCAGGATGTCGCGCCCGACCTTCCTTGCGGCGTCGTATGCGGCACGGAGCTTCGCCAGTTGCACGCCCTTCATCGAGGGCAGGTCGTCCGGGTGCCAGAAGCACAGCACCTTCAGCACATGGTCGACTGGCCACTCGGCGATGCGGCTGCCGACATCGGCCGAAAACTCGAACTCCAGCGGCCGGCTGCCGGGCAGTTCCAGCGGCCGGGCGATCCAGAAATCCTTTGGCGCATCGAACAGCGCCTCGCGTCCCCACTTGTCGTCGAGCAGCATGCCGAAGCCCGGCCGGCCGGCGCTCACCGCAACCGCCGCCTGCACCGCCAGCCGCTTGAACGCCGGAATGCGGTCGGTTGCCTCGCCGGCAATATCCTCGAGCTGCTTGCGATGGTCTATGGCGAGCGCCAGCAGTTTCGGCCACTGCTTCCGCCGGGTCGTTGCCCAGTGCAGGTGGTTCAGCGCCTCGTCCTTGCGCAGCGCCCGCTCGGGGCTGCCATGTTCGAGGAAGTGCGAGAGCTCCATCCAGCTCGGATATTCCGGCGCACACAGCAGCCGGCTCACCGCGAAGGCCCCGCAGGCATTGGCCCAGGTCGCCGAGGTCGCGTGGTCCTCGCCCTTCAGCCAGCCGCGCAAAAACCCCGACATGAAGGCGTCACCCGCCCCCAGCACATTGTAGATCTCGATCGGAAAACCCTGCCCGACAATCCCCGCCTCGAGGTCATCGGGGATGGCACCATCATAGACGATGCAGCCCTTGGCGCCGCGCTTCAGCACCACTGTCGCCGCGGACACGGCGCGGATCGCCCGGAGCGCCGCCAGCAGGTCGCTCTCGCCGCCCGCCACCAGCACCTCTTCCTCGGTGCCGACGATCAGGTCGCAATCGGCGAGCACCGGCTTGATCTTGCCCGTCACATAGTCCGACTTCACGTACCGCTCGAATCCGGCCGCGTGACCGGCCAGCCCCCAGAGGTTCGGCCGATAGTCGATGTCGAACACGACTTTCCGGCCCGCCGCCTTTGCGGCCCGGATGGCCTTGAGTTGCGCCTTCTCGGCGTTCTCGGTCGAAAAATGCGTGCCCGTCACGACGATAGCGCCGGCCGAGGCGATGAACGCTTCGTCGATATCGGCCTCGTCGAGCGCCATGTCGGCGCAGTCGGTCCGATAGAAGATCATCGGCGAGACACCTTCGGCCTCCACCGCCAGCAGCACCAGCGCGGTCAGCCGCTTGTCGTCGGTTATCACGCCGGTTGTCGCCACGCCCTCGCGCTTCAGCTGCTCCTTGATGAAGCCGCCCATCTGCTCGGCGCCCACGCGGGTGATCAGCGCCGATTTCAGCCCCAGCCGCGCCGTGCCGATCGATATGTTGGCCGGGCACCCACCCACCGCCTTGGTGAACGAGCCGATATCCTCGAGCCGGCTGCCGATCTGCTGGCCATAAAGATCCACCGACGAGCGGCCAATGGTGATGACATCGAGTACCGTCTCCGCCATGATCCCTCCCGCTGGACAGCCTTCGTTGGCCGTTGT
>CAMDAL010000366.1 GCA_945888565.1 Devosia equisanguinis
AGCAAAATCGTGACGCGGTCCAGACGCCGACTCCTCCCTTGGCGCCAACCGCATGCGAGCCCCCTGTCCGGGCACGGAGAACGCTTTATGCCTATGTTGAAGGCCATCCTGCTGGCTGGCACCATTGCCGTTGCGTCCCCATTCGGCGCCAATGCGCTGGCCCAGGAGATCGTGCAGGTCGCTGGCATCGAAGCGACTCGCGTGGTGATCGCGCCGCCGCGCACCGAACTCGCGCGGATCATCAAGGCCGGGCTGTCGGAATCCTACGCCGCCACCCAGAAGGGCAGCCGCGCCTACACCCAGACGCAGAAGCTCTATTTTTTCTACGGTTCCCGGCATTTCGAACCGCTCTGGCTGAGCCAGGACGCCGGCGGCAAGGTGGTATTCTCACCCAATGCCGAGAAGATCATCGAGGTTTTCAAGCGCTCGGAACTCGAGGGCTTCCGCCCTGCCGACTATCTGACGGCAAACCTCGATCCAGCCGCCGCTGGCACCGATCCGTCCAAGCTTGCGGAACTCGAGACCGCTTTCTCGGCCGCAGCGATCAAATATGCCCAGGACGCATTTGGTGGACGGGTGAACCCGCTCGACGTCAACTCTACCTGGACCATCGCGCCCAAGCGAATCAACGAAGCCGAACTGCTGGTGAAGCTCGCCGGCAGCGACGACCCGGGCCAGATCCTGATCGACATGTCGCCCAAGCAGCGCGAGTTCACCGCGCTCCGCTCGGTGCTTTCCAGGTTCTACGATGGCTCGGTGATCGACGCCGCCGTGACGATCCCCGAGGGTTCGTCGCTCAAGCCCGGCATGAAGGATGAGCGGGTGACGCTGCTGCGGCAGCGCCTCGACGTGCCCGAGCCGGAGATTCCGGAGACCGCTGGTGCCGAGGCCCAGGCGGACATCAGCTATGATGAACCGTTGGTGGAGGCTGTGAAGGCCTTCCAGTCGAGCCTGGGGCTCGCGGCGGACGGTGTGGTCGGCCCGGCGACTGTCGCGGCGCTGAATGGTGGAGCGGCGACGACCAAGGAAGACATCATCGCCAACATGGAGCGCTGGCGCTGGGAGCCCGATGACTATGGCCGCTTCGAGGTCGAGGTGAACATCCCCGAGTTCCGGCTATGGATCAAGAAAGACGGCGAGGTGGTCCACACTACCCGCGTCGTGGTCGGGACGGCCAAGAACCAGACGCCGGTGTTCAATGACATGATCAAGCACGTGGTGACCAACCCGTACTGGAACGTGCCCTCGTCCATCAAGGCCAATGAAATCAAGCCGAACCTGCTCGCCAACCCGGGCTATCTCGACAGCCAGAACATGGAAATGCTCTATGGTGGCAAGGTCGTGAACGCCGCGGCGATCGACTGGACGCAGACCAACATCCAGCAATTCCACATCCGCCAGCGGCCCGGCTCGCGCAATGCGCTGGGGCAGGTGAAATTCCTGTTCCCCAACCAGCACGATATCTACCTGCACGACACGCCGTCCAAATCGCTGTTCGCGCGCACCTTCCGCGCCTACTCGCACGGCTGCGTGCGCGTCGAGAACCCGATGGACTTTGCCGAAGCCCTGCTGGCGCTGGAGCCCAAGCTCACTCGCGCGACGCTGGAGGCATCGTTTGGCGCGACGGAGCGCTGGTTCAACCTCGAGAACCGGATCCCGGTGCACCTGAGCTATTTCACGCTGCGCGTCGACGAGGACGGCACCATCCGCTCCTACGGCGACGTCTACGGCGCCAACAAGAAGGTGATTGAGCTCCTCGGCCTCTAGGCCAATCCACACGTCCGTACTAAAAGAGTGGGCCGGCTGTTCCAGACAGCTGGCCCATTTGCTTGGTGCGTCTTTGCCAAGCGTTTACGACTGCTTAGGAATTCGGCCTTGGTTCGGTCGGATTCGCTGCGTAGAATATCACGGCGCGGTGATCGGCAAAGGCCGTCAACCGGGTGTTAGCGTTAACCGATCCTATGCGGATCGCGGCTAATCTGACTGTCTACAGGGGTTGACTACGGGTTGGGGCGTGTCGGGTAAACTGATCAGAACAGTGCGAAAGCTGCCGCGGCTCATCTTGGCCGCCGTGATGGCTTTGACCATTCTGCTGCCGCCCACCACCCTGCCGGCGAACGCCGTGACGAACTCCGGCGACCGCACCCTCTGGCTCCACCATACCCATACCGGCAAGACCGAGAGCTTCACCTTCAAGCGCAACGGCGTTTATGACAAGCGTGTGCTCAAGCAGATGAACGTGTTCCTCGCCGATTGGCGGACGAAGGAACCGACCAATATGGACCCGGCCCTGTTCGACCTACTGTGGCAGGTCTACAAGTCGGTGAACGGCAAGCAGCCCATCAACATCGTTTCCTCCTATCGGTCGCCCAAGACCAACAAGATGCTCGCCTCAAAATCCTCCGGAGTGGCTGACAATTCCCAGCACATGAAGGGCAAGGCAATGGATTTCTTTATCCCTGGCGTGAACCTCTCGAAGCTGCGTGAAGCCGCGATGAAGTACCAGGTGGGTGGCGTCGGCTACTATCCGACCTCGGGCAGCCCTTTCGTCCACGTCGATACCGGCAGTGTGCGCGCCTGGCCGCGCATGACCCGCGCCCAGCTCAAGAAGGTCTTCCCGGACGGCAAGACGCTGCACCTGCCGACCGACGGCAAGCCGCTCTCCAGCGAAGGGCGCGCCTATGCGCAGGCCCAGTGGACCAAGTGCCATGCCGTGCCGTGCAACGGTGCCGTCACCTTCGAGACCGATCCCGGCATTATGATCGCCGACGCGACGGGTGACATCACCACGCTCAACAAGGCCGCGCCGATCCCCGCGGTGAAACCCGCCGACCTGTATGGCGAGGGACGCGTCATGGTTGCCGCGCTCGAGGAGGATCCGGCGCAGCGCGTGGTGACGACCTTCCAGGTCGCTGCACCGATCCCGATCGGCCGCCCCGCCGAACTCGACACCGCAGACGTCGGCGCGGCTGGCTCCGCCACAGCGCTTGGCGCGCCGATCCCCGCGGTCAAATCTGCCCGCCTGCAGCTTGCCACGCGTTCGCCGCTGACCGGCGACGAGGGACAGACCGCGCTGGCCGCTCTCGATGCGATCGACCCGATGCCCCAACCGCGCGTGCTGATGACGGCGACAGGCGACGAGATGGTGACAGCCTACGTCCCCACCAACCAGGACCCGGGCGCGGAACTGGCGCTGAAGATGATCATCGAGCGCGAAACCGCCGAGGTCGTCGCCGCACTCCCGGGCAAGCCGCTCGACCGGCTGGAAGTGCCGGACGAAATCCGCACCGCGTCGCTTGGCAGCGGTGACCAGCTGGGCGGTATCTTCGACCAGACCTTCGAAGCCCTGAGCGGCACTGCGGCCAGCCAGCCGATGCAGGTCGCGCTCGCCGACCTGGTGCAGGCACGCCTGCCCAACGGCTCGATCGCTGCGCGTGAGATCGAGCTGGTGGCGCCCGAGATCGACCACGTGAACGAGACGCTGGTCCAGCCGGTGATGATGACCGACGGCTTCTGGGCGGTGCTTAGCGCAGCCGAAGGCTATCTCGACAAGAGCACCGAACTGGGGCCGCTGACCGGGCGGATCGACTTCGTACCCGACTATGCGGCAATTCCGGCCTATGACCGTTTCGTGACGGGCACGCCGCAACTGGTTGCCGGCCTGTAACAACCCGTCCGTCAGCGTTGCATTGACAGCGCCGACCCTCTAAGTCTCCAGTGGTACTGGCCCAAGTGGGCGAAGGATCAGCACTGGTGGATAAGCCCTCTACCCCCCATCTCGATAAGATCGCCTCGCCGGTCGACCTCAAGACCCTGTCTCGCGACGAACTCAGGCTCGTTGCCGACGAGTTGCGGGCCGAGGTGATCGACGCCGTCTCCGTGACAGGCGGCCACCTGGGCGCAGGACTGGGCGTGGTCGAGTTGACCGTCGCCATCCACGCGACTTTTGATACCCCCGACGACCGGCTGATCTGGGACGTGGGCCACCAGGCCTATCCGCACAAGGTGCTGACCGGCCG
>CAMDAL010000367.1 GCA_945888565.1 Devosia equisanguinis
TCCGGCATCGGCGGCGCCAAGCGCGCCGTGTTCGTGGCCGAGATCCAGCCCACCTTTCAGACGACGCTCGAAGACGCCCGCGCCGAAATCATCCAGAAGCTTTCGACCGGTGCCGCCCGTGGCGAGGTCGCCGACCTGCTCGATCAGATCGAGGAACTGCGGGCCGCGTTCAAGCAGCTGCCGGAGATCGCCGAGCGCTTCAACCTCGAAGTCGCAACGGTCGCGATCACGCAGAACGGCGCCGAGCTCGCTGACACCACCGATGTGCCGGCCGATGCCCGCGCCACTGTCGCAGCAGCAGCTTTTCGCGCCGAAGCCGGCGCCCTGACCCCTTCGGTGTCGCTCGGCTCCAACCGCAATGTCTGGTTCGACCTCAAGTCGGTCGAGCCGGCTCGTGACGAGACGCTCGATGAAGTCCGCGACGAGCTGGTCGCCGAGTGGACGGCGCAGAAGACCTCCGAAGCCCTGACCACCGAAGTCGCCATCACGCTCGACAAGATGCGCGCCGGCATGTCGCTGATCGACGCCGCCGCGGACCTGAACCAGTTCCCCGTCCCGAGCCTGCCGATGGGCCGCGACGGCGACGGCACCCCGGTGCTCAACGCCACTGTTGCCGAAGCCATCTTCGATGGTGGTCCGGGCCATTTCGGCGCAGCGATCAACGGCGACGGCGACCAGGTGGTGTTCCAGGTCATCGAGGTGACCCCGGCCGAAGCCAACGCCGCGACCCCGGCGATCGAGCAGTTCGTCGCCAACTCGATCACCGACGGGCTCGACGCCGACTTCCAGCGCGGCCTCCTCGACCTCGGCGCCCTCAGGATCAACCGGCAGGCCCTCAACAACCTGCTCACGCTCAACTCCGCGGCGCAGTGATGGCGGACGACCAGTTCAGCCGCTTTGCCGCCGCCTACGACGCGGGCCGCGCGCAGATCGTCTTCCGCCGTGTCGTCGCCGACCTCGAAACGCCGATCGGCGCCTACCTGAAGCTGGCCGACGGGCGGCAGAACACCTTCCTGCTCGAGAGCGTGCAGGACGGTGCCATCCGCGGCCGCTACTCGATGATCGGCTTTGATCCCGACATCATCCTCAAGGTCGAGGGCGGCAAGGCCAGCATCAACCGCAATGCCGGCCTCACCCCCGACGCGTTCGCGCCGGTGGATGGCCACCCGCTCGACGCTCTCCGCGCCCTCGTCGCCGAGAGCCAGGCCGAGGTCCCGCCAGGCCTGCCGTCCACTGCCGCCGGTATTTACGGCTATCTCGGCTACGACATGGTCCGGCAGATGGAAGTGCTGCCCGACCGCCACGATGATCTGCTCGGCTTCCCCGAATCCGTGCTGATGCGCCCCACCGTGCTCGCCGTGTTCGACACCGTGAAGGACGAGCTCTACCTAACCGCGCCGATCTACGTGCGCGAGGGCGTCAACGCCCGCCAAGCGTGGGAGACCGCGCAGGGCCGCATCGACGACGCCGTCGCCCGCCTCGGCCGCACCCTGCCCTACACCGCCACCGCGCCGAAGCTCGACAGCATCGCGGTCAAGTCCAACACCACGCCCACCGAATACGCGCGCATGGTCGAGGACGCGAAGGAATACATCCGCGCCGGCGACATCTTCCAGGTGGTGCTGTCGCAGCGCTTCTCCGCCGATTTCGACCTGCCGCCGACGGCGCTCTACCGCGCGCTCCGCCGCACCAACCCCTCGCCCTACATGTACTTCCTCGATTTCGGGAAGTTCCAGATCGCCGGCTCGAGCCCGGAAATCCTGGTCAAGGTGCAGGACGGCAAGGTCACCATCCGCCCCATCGCCGGCACCCGCAAGCGCGGCTCGACCCCGACCCGCGACAAGGAACTGGCCGACGAACTGCTGAGTGACCCCAAGGAACTCGCCGAGCACCTGATGCTGCTCGACCTCGGCCGCAACGATGTCGGCCGCGTCGCCGAGATCGGCTCGGTGAAGGTCACCGACAAGTTCTTCCTCGAATACTATTCCCACGTCATGCACATCGTCTCGAACGTCGTCGGCGTGCTCGACCCCAAGCACGACTTCGTCGACGCGCTCTCCGCCGGCTTTCCGGCCGGCACCGTCTCCGGCGCTCCCAAGGTGCGCGCCATGGAGATCATCGATGAGCTCGAAAAGACCCGCCGCGGCATCTATGGCGGCTGCGTCGGCTATTTCGGCGCCGATGGCACCATGGACACCTGCATCATCCTGCGCACCGCCATCGTCTCCGACGGCAGGATCTACGTGCAGTCGGGCGCCGGTATCGTCGCGGACTCAAAGCCCGAGCTCGAGCAGCTCGAATGCGAAAACAAGGCCCGCGCCCTTTTCAGCGCAGCCGAAGAAGCTCTACGCTACGCCGGTGAGGCGCGGGTGGGACAATGACAAACACGATGATGACCATGGGGCGATGGCGACGCTGAGTCTGAAACGGCCATTCCTGCTTTCGCGGGCGTGGCTCTGTGTTTAGAACTCGCCAGGGGGAACCTGACCAATGCGCCTGCTCGTCATCGATAACTACGACAGCTTTACCTACAATCTCGTCCATTTCCTCGGGGAACTGGGCGCCAACTCGAGTGTGAAACGTAACGACAAGATTACGCTCGACGAGATCGCGGCCCTCGCGCCCGAAGCCATCGTGCTTTCGCCCGGCCCCGCGACGCCCGACACCGCCGGCATCTGCCTGCCGCTGATCACCCGCTTCGCTTCGACCATCCCGATCCTCGGTGTCTGCCTCGGCCACCAGGCCCTGGGCCAGGCGTTCGGCGGCGACGTCGTCCGCGCGCCGCACCTGATGCACGGCAAGACCAGCGCCATCAATCATAGCGGCAAGGGCCTGTTCCGCGGCCTCAACTCCGGCTTCGAGGCGACGCGCTACCACTCGCTGATCGTCAAGCCTGAGACGCTGCCGTCGAGCCTCGAGGTCACCGCCTCCACCGACGATGGCCTGATCATGGGCATGCAGCACCGCAACTATCCAAGCCACGGCGTGCAGTTCCATCCCGAGAGCATCGCGTCCGAGAACGGCCACGCGATCCTGCAGAACTTCCTCAACCTTGCCCGCGACTTCAACCTGAAGCAGGCCGCGTGATGGACATCAAGGCCGCGCTCAACAAGATCGCCTCGCGCCAGGATCTCACCGGCGAGGAAATGCGCGCCGTGATGAGCACGATCATGGAGGGCAACGCCACGCCCAGCCAGATCGGCGCCTTCCTCATGGGCATGCGCGTCAAGGGCGAGACCGTCGGTGAGATCGCCGCCGCCGTCTCGATCCTGCGCGAAAAGATGGTGCAGGTTCAGGTCGCCGAGCCCGAGAACACCATCGACATCGTCGGCACCGGCGGCGATGGGGCCGAGACGCTCAACATCTCCACCGCCTCCGCCTTCGTCACTGCCGCCTCGGGCGTGCCGGTCGCCAAGCACGGCAACCGGGCGCTGAGCAGCAAGTCCGGCGCCTCCGACGTGCTCACGGCCCTCGGCGTCAAGCTCGACCTGACGCCCGAGAAGATTTCCCAGTGCGTCGCTAAAGCCGGCATCGGCTTCATGTTCGCCCCCGCCCACCACCCGGCGATGAAGCATGTCGGCCCGTCGCGCGTCGAAATGGGCACCCGCACCCTCTTCAATCTGCTCGGCCCGCAGTCGAACCCGGCCGGCGCCCGCCGCTACATGCTCGGCGTCTACGACCAGCGCTGGGTCGAGCCGGTCGCCGCGGCGCTCCTCGCCAACCGCGCCGTCTCCGCCTGGGTCGTGCACGGCGCAGACAATCTTGACGAGCTTTCGACCACCGGCACCAGCTTCGTGGCCCAGATCAAGAACGGCGACCTGCGCAGCTTCAGCCTCGATCCGGAGGATGCCGGCCTCGCGCGTGCAAACCTCGCCGACCTCAAGGGCGCTGACCCGGCCTACAATGCCGGCCGCATGCGCGCCCTGTTCGACGGCCAGCGCGACGCCTATCGCGACATCGTCCTCTACAACACCGCCGCCGCCCTCGTCGTCGCCGACAAGGCACCCGACCTGAA
>CAMDAL010000368.1 GCA_945888565.1 Devosia equisanguinis
GCCCACTGTGCAAACTGCACCACTCGAACGAGAACACTGCCAGGGGGGATTGAATGAAACTGACGACCGGCCTCAACCCGTACGGACTCACCTACTTCCTCGGCCTGCAGGGCGCTGGCACGCCGCGGCACAACCCCAACGGGGCCGGCCTTGAGGGTTTCATCAAGCTCACCGAAGAACTCGGCGGCAAGGCCATCGAGCTCTGGGAGGGCTGGTTCAAGACCATGTCCGACGGCGAACTTGCCGCACTGAAGGTTCGCCTCGACACCCTCGGCTGGAAGCGGGTGCTCTCGTCCGGCCTGCAGCATGGCGACATGGACCTGCTGATCCGCTGCGCCACGGCACTCGACGCCAGGTACATCCGCGTAGCGCTTACCCCTATCCTCTGCGGCAATCGCGCAGCGGCTGGCCAGCAGTGGCACGACCTCGTGCACTCGGTGCGTGACAAGCTCGAGGCCGTGGTGCCCAAGCTGGAAGCGGCCAATGTCACGCTGCTGATCGAGAACCACCAGGATTTCACCTCGCGCGAACTCGTCGGCCTCTGCGACGAGTTCGGTGAGCATGTCCGCATCGTCTTCGACATGGCCAACACCTTCCCGGTGGCCGAGAGCCCGCTCGATTTCGCCCGCGTCATCGCTCCCTACGTGCGCCACTGCCACGTCAAGGACTACCGCGCCGTCATCGAGCCCGATGGCTTCCGGCTCGTCCGCTGCCCGTCCGGCGATGGCTGCGTGCCGCACAAGGAGATGTTCGACATCCTCGCCCAGCACAATGACGAGATGGTCGCCTGCATCGAGATCGGTGCGCTCGATGATCGTCACGTCAAACTCTACACGCCGCAGTGGTGGCACGGCTACGCTCCCAAGCAGGCCGAGGAACTCGCCGCCTGCCTGCTCGCCGTGCAGAAGAACCGCTTCGAGCCGGGCGAGGAATGGCGCACCCCGTGGCAGCTCAATGCTGACGACCAGCTGATCGATTACGAGCTGGGCCAGTACCGCAAGAGTGCAGCCAATCTCAAGGCTCAGGGCCTGATGTAGTCAGGCCAGACGCATAATGACGGGCCTGATGTAGGTCGGCCCGACCCAACGCAAGTTTTCAAGAATTGGAGGCCACACGTGGCAAAGGATCTCGCAGGTAAAATCGCCCTCGTAACGGGCTCGGGCCGCGGCCTCGGCAGCGTCATGGCGCGCAAGCTCGCGGCTCGTGGCGCCGACGTGGTCGTGCATGACCTCAAGTGGGACTCGGCCGCCCAGTATGGCGAGGCGGACAACCTTGGCGCCATGATCAAGACGATCGAGGGCCTAGGCGTCCGCTCCATGGGCGTCACCGGCAATATCGGCGATCGCGACGCCGTCAGCGCCATGCGCAAGGAGATCGAGGAGAAGTTCGGTCCGGTCGAAATCCTCGTCAACTGCGCCGGCGGCGATATCGGCGCGGCCGGCGGCAAGCCGGTGCCCAACAACATCCTCGGCATCACCTACGAGGATCTGATGGTCCTCACTACCAACAACCTGATCGGCACCATGCTGGTCACCCAGGCCTTCGTGCCGCAGATGGTCGAGCGGCAGCACGGCATCGTCGTCAACATCGCCTCGGTCGCCGCCCATATCGGCGTCTCCGGCGGCGGCATCTATGCCACGCTGAAGGCGGCAGTCACCCACTACACCCGCTGCCTCGCCGAGGAAGTGAAGGAGCACGGCGTGCGCGTCAACGTCGTGAGCCCCGGCCCGTCCAAGACCGCCCGCTTCCAGGCCACCCGCACCGTCGATCCCGACAAGATGAACTCGAACAAGGTCTCGCTCGACCGCTACGCCGAGCCCGAGGAAATCGCCGACGCGGTGGTGTTCCTCTGCTCGCCAGAAGCCAAGTTCATCCACGGCCAGCTCCTCCGCGTAGACGGCGGCCTGCAGCTCTACGCCGGCTGACCAGACAGAGTCTGGACTGGACATTCGAGGGCCGCCCATCAGGCGGCCCTTTGCTTTTTCGGCTCGCCCCGCTACCAGAGCGCATGCTCACCTTCGGCCTCCTTATCGCTGCCGCCTGCCTTGCTGTCGCGTTCGCCATGGCGCTCATGATCCGTCGGCGCGCCGCTGCATTAGGGCTGCTCGCCGAGGTCAACGAGCGCTCGTCACACGCCATCCCGACGCCATCGGGCGGCGGCGTCGGTATCGTCGCCGCCACGAGCCTGGCGGGCCTGCTGCTCGCCTGGTCCTACCCGTACGAAGTCCTGCCCGTGCTCATGGCCGGCGTGCTGATCGCCGTCCTCGGCTACTGGGACGACCGGCAACCGATTCCGGCCAGGTGGCGGCTGGGCGCGCATATCGTCATCACCGGCGCGGTTGCCAGCCTCGTTCCACTCGATGTGATCGCGGCCCAGATCGGCCTGCCACTGCCCGAGCCCGTTATCTTCTTGGCGCTCGTTCTCGCCGGCGCCCTCTGGATCAACCTCTACAATTTCATGGATGGCATCGACGGATTGGCTGCGTCCGAGGCCGTCTTTCTGCTGCTGGCCGCCCTCGGCCTTGCCTGGTCGGCCACGCCAGAAATCCTGGCCCAGGGCATGTTCTGGTGGATGGCCTGGCTCGCCGCCGCCTGTCTCGGCTTCCTGCTGCTCAACTGGGCGCCCGCGAAAATCTTCATGGGCGATGCGGGCAGCACCTATCTGGGGCTGATGCTGTTCTTTTTCGCCCTCGCCACCACCACCAGTGGCTGGCTGAGCCTCGCCCAGTGGCTGATCCTCGCCGCCGCCTTCCTCGCTGACAGCCTGACGACGCTGGTGCGCCGGGCGCTGAACTGCGAGCCGGTGTGGCAGGCGCACAAGCGTCACGCCTACCAGCACCTGCAGCGCCGCCTCGGCTCGCACGCCCGGGCAACGCTGGTCTATGTCGGCATCGACCTCGTGCTGCTATTGCCGCTGGCAGCACTGGCTGGAGCCGTTCCAAATTACAGTTGGATCGTGGCGGTGCTCGCCTACGCGATCCTGATCCCCGCCGCGATCATGGCCGGGGCAGGGGCGCCGCTAAAGCCAGAGGCTGATGAAGAACGCCCCGGCGCCCACGATGGAAAGTGACGCGGCCGCCGTCGCGATCAGCATGTTGCGCGCATAGCTCAGGTGTTGCCGCTCTTCGCTGCGGCTCACGGCGCGCACATCGAAGCGCGCCACGTCCATGTCGATCATCGCTGGAAAGCCCCTCAACTCTCTGATGAGGGCAGGGTGCGCGCCAGCGGCCATTCCCGCCAGCACGATGCAATTTCATGCTTAATTGAATTCAAATGCCGCGGGTTGTTGACCGGCGCCGCGCGGCCCGCTTGTGACTCAATTGCCGCGCTGGTGTGCAAAGCGCCTGAGGCAACCTGGTTACCACCTTGCTACCGACACCTTCCTGGGCACTAATTCGTATCAGCCTCGCCTTGGATACGTTCGCATATGTCTTTGTCTCGCCGCAGCCTGCTTGTCCTCGGGAGTGCCTTTCTCGCCGGGTGCAGTGCCGCCATCCTGCCACCGCCCGGCGCCACCAGCCCCACGGTACTGACGCGCGCCGCCATCCTGGCTGCCATCAACGGCACCCGGCAGCGGAACGGCGTGCCGCCTCTGCGCTATAACTCGAACCTCGAGGCTGCCGCGCGCTCGCAGGCCAACCTGATGGCGTCGAAGGATCAGTTGAGCCACGATCTGGGTGTCACGCTGCGCCAGCGCGTCAGTTCCGCCGGCTACGATGGCGCCGTCGGCGAGAACGTCGCCGGTGGCCACAAGACGCTGGAGCAGGCGATCGAAGGCTGGCTCAATTCGCCCGGCCATCGCAACACCCTGCTCTCCACCCGCTTCGTCGAGTTCGGTCTCGCGGTCGCACGCGTCCCGTCCGGCCGTAAGTCGCGCTACGGCACCTACTGGGCCTTCATCGCCGGCGGCCCGTTCGAGGCGTGGCGGAGCGTCTAGACCGCGTCGCTCAGCGTCCGCTTCACTGCCTGGCGCCAGCCCTTTAGCTTGC
>CAMDAL010000369.1 GCA_945888565.1 Devosia equisanguinis
ATGCGACCTGGTGGATTCGCCAGGCCATCACCCGCTCCATCGCCGACCAGGCGCGCACCATCCGTATCCCGGTGCACATGATCGAGACGATCAACAAGATCGTCCGCACCAGCCGCCAGATGCTGCATGAGATCGGCCGCGAGCCGACTCCCGAGGAGCTGAGCGAAAAGCTGCAGATGCCTTTGGACAAGGTGCGCAAGGTGCTGAAGATAGCCAAGGAGCCGATCAGCCTCGAAACGCCGATCGGCGACGAGGAGGATTCGAACCTCGGCGATTTCATCCCGGACGTGAACGCGATCCAGCCGATCGACGCGGCGATCCAGTCGAACCTGCGCGAAACCACGACCCGCGTGCTGGCGTCGCTGACGCCGCGCGAGGAGCGCGTGCTGCGCATGCGCTTCGGTATCGGCATGAACACCGACCATACGCTTGAAGAAGTGGGACAGCAGTTCAGCGTGACGCGCGAGCGTATCCGGCAGATCGAGGCGAAGGCGCTGCGCAAGCTCAAGCACCCAAGCCGCAGCCGGAAGCTGAGAAGCTTCCTCGACAACTGAGTTGACGGGGCCCGGAGCGATCCGGGCCTTTTCGTTCGGGTCGGCCGGCGATCGGCCGGGGCTTCGAACCGCTATGGCTTCGTGATATGGTGAGCCAATGAACGAGCTGTTCCAACCTCGGCAACTCGAACCGGAGACGACGCAGGCGGCTGATGGCATGCCGCGTCGGCCTTGGACGCTCGCCGAGATCGAGGCGATGGTGGCCGCAGGCATCATCGATGAGCATGAGCGGTTCGAGCTGATCGGTGGTGAGGTGGTGCCCATGTCGCCCAAGGGCGCTCGCCATGAAGTCGTAAAGATCGAGTTGAACGAGCACTTTCAGCGGCTCGGGCTCACGGACCTGCGAATCGTCCAGGAGACCACGCTTCGGCTGGATGAAAAATCGTTCATCGAGCCGGATTTCGTGGTGTTTTCGCGATCGGTGGCCGTTGAGGACCTGCGCGGACACCATGTGCTGCTGGCGATCGAGGTGGCGGACTCAAGCCTGCACTACGACCTCGGCCGGAAGATCGGCATCTACGCGGCGTGGGGCATTGCCGAGGTCTGGGTGATCGACGCCGAGACGCTGGTCACCCATGTGTTCCGCAAACTGGGCACCGAGGGGTACGGGCACCGTTTCGCGACGAAGCCGGATGACACTGTGGCGGGGGCGCTGGTCCCGCAGGTGCACGTCAGTCTCGCTGCACTCGGGCTGAAGCCTCTCTGAACCCTCCGCCCGGTTGATCGCGATCAAGCCGAGGGCGAGGAAACTGGCCTAGCCTCACTTGACTGAGGGGCAGGGCGCATGTCCGACAAGGTCGATTTCAAGAAGATCATGAAGCCCTACTGGCAGCCGCCGGTGGGCGAGTTCGTGGTGGTCGAGGTGCCCCGGCTGAGCTTCCTGATGGTCGATGGGCGGGGCGATCCCAACACGGCCGAGGACTACGCGACTGCCCTGAAGTGGCTCTATTCGATCAGCTATGGGCTGAAGTTTGCCTCCAAGGCGGCTGGGCGAGACTACGGCGTTGCACCACTCGAGGGGTTGTGGTGGGCCGACGACATGACGAGCTTTGCTTCCGGCGACAAGAGCAAATGGTCGTGGACGGCGATGATCATGCAGCCTGACTGGATCGACGAGACGGCGGTAGCTGCGACGCTCGAGAGGACGAAGGGCAGGCTGGCCCAGCCGCCGCCAAGCCTGCGGCTTGAAACGTTCGAGGAAGGGCTGAGTGTCCAGACGATGCATATCGGCCCATACGCCGCGGAGGGGCCGACGATCGCGCGACTGCACCAGGAGTTCCTGCCCGCCAACGGTTTTGTGGAGAACGGGCATCACCACGAAATCTACATCAGCGACCCCGGACGCACGGCGCCCGACAAACTCAAGACGGTGATCCGGCAGCCGGTGCGGCGGCGCTGAGCGTCGCTCAAGCGCCAGTGAACCCCGTCGCGGTGGACAAAGTCTGCCCTACGTCCTAAAGGCAAGGATGGTTTGTTACGCGAGGCGGCGATGTCGTTCTGGAAGAAGATTTTCGGTGGTGGCGGGGACGACGCGGGCAAGAGCATCGAGCCGGCGGTGGTCGGCGAAGAAAGCTACAAGGGCTTTGTGATCAAGGCCATCACCATGCCGGCGGGGAGTGAGTACCAGCTGGCCGGAGTGATCGAGAAGACCGTGGGCGGCGAGCTGAAGAGCTACAAGTTCGTGCGCGCCGACCGGTTTTCGTCGAAGGAAGACGTGGTGAGCTTCTCGCTGGCCAAGGGCCGGCAGATCATCGACGAGCAGGGTGAAGGCGTGTTTGGCCAGACCTGGCCGGCGCCGTCGCAGGCGAACTGAGCCGCTACCCGATCCACTGATTTTTCGCGCTTTCGGATGGAGAGGTCTTCGGCTTCTCCCGGAGGCGCATTGCATGGAGTTTGACTGACATGGCCAAGAAACCCACTGCACGGCAGGAGTTCGTGCTGTTCAACGTCATCTACGAGGATGGCAGCCAGCGCTCGAACCGCAAGGTGCCCTCCGACCTGCTGGGCGGCCTCGACCGCGACGAGCCGGCGCGCAGCTTCATCATGGAGCAGGATCGCGAGATCGGCGAGAAGTCCGGCCTGCCGCCGCTGCCGATCAAGTCGCTGGTGCGGAGCGGCAGGTAACTATAGCTGCGCCTTGATGTCGTCGGCGATCGGCAGCTTCAGCTGCCGGGCACCGAAGAGTTCGCCGGTGGGGGCGAAGCTGGTGAGGATGCGCAGCGCGTGGCTGGCGTTGAGGCCAAGCTTGTCGAGGCGGGCGGCGAGGCCTTTCGGGCGTGGACTCCGCAGGCGAGACGGCATCAGGTCGCTGCGGCCAGCGCTGTTTTGTCCCCGCGCGAACATGTCGAGCTGAACCGCAAGTGCAGGAACGGCTTGATAAATCCGGCTCAAGTAGATGGTCTTGCCTCCGCGGCCGAACAGAATGCGGTCTACGGCCAAGGTATCCAGATCGTCGCGGGCAAGCATCTTGGCCGCAAAGCTCCCTGTGATGTAGTACGCGCAAGTGCCCAGGCTGGACGACATCAGCCTGTGACGATGGATGCCGCCGGCCAGCGGGACCGGCGGCCCGAGCAAAGCATCAGTGGGGTGTGACTCGAATTGCAGCGCATCGCAGGTTTCGGGCAGCGTCGCGACAGCCAGTACAGCGACAATCGACGCCGATAGCAGCGCATCATCTTCCAGGATCAGGGCGCCGTCGAGCTTTCTGTCCACCATCATCTGCCAGATCTTGCGGTGGCTGAAGCTGCAGGCCAACTCCGTTGCCGACATATGGCGTGCGGCGGCAGCGATGCGGTCAACAGGGATGTCGGCCGGCGTCACTGCCGATACCCGCTCTGCCACGAGACCGATGCGTGCCAACTGGCGCTCGGTATGCTCGCGACGATCAGAACGGGTATCCAGATTGATATAGAATGCGGGGGTGGAGCTCATCATCCTGAACTGGCATGAGTGGGCCACGGCGTCCAGAGGCGGCGAGCAGCACATCGCCCGATAACTCCCAGGAGCAGCGGTGAGGTTCGACTACATTTTCGATGCACTGAATGCCACGCCGGAGACCAGCGGTGACTTTACACGCATGCTCGGCGACCTTGATGCCGTCTTGCCTGAGGCGATCTCCGTGGTTGGCAACGCGTCGAGCCTACTGAAGACTCGGAATGGTTCAACCATCGACAAGCTACCGACCTTGCGGTTCAACAAGGCGCAGATAGTTGTGCCGCAGGCCCAGGGCGAGCGCTGGGACTTTGTCGCGACCAGCAATGTGTAGCGACAGCTATGTTGTCCGCCTGACGACAACCGAGATGGCCGGAACGTGACGCGCCGGTCAGCTTTGCCTCTCTGCGATCTCAGGGGAGCAAAGCTGATGCCGGGCGATTGGATCACGGACCACCAGTGCAGGCGATATAT
>CAMDAL010000370.1 GCA_945888565.1 Devosia equisanguinis
ACCGGGTGAAGAAGCCGCAGCGGCGCGGCGGGTCGATGGCGCTCGGAACGCTACCCTCGATCACCTCGAGCCGGTCGACGGGCTTGCCCGGGTGCGGAATTGAGCGCAACAACGCCTCGGTATAGGGGTGTGAGGGATGGCTGAAGAGCCGCGCCGTGGTGGCGGTCTCGACCACCCGGCCAAGGTACATCACGTAGACCCGGCTGACGTTTTCAGCCACCACGGCCATGTTGTGGGTGATGTAGACCACCGACATTCCAAGTTCCCCTTGCAGTTGCCGCATGAGGTCAAGAATCTGCGCCTGGATGGTAACGTCGAGTGCGGTGGTCGGCTCGTCGGCGATGACGATCTGCGGGTTGCAGATCAGGGCCATTGCGATCATGGCGCGCTGCCGCATGCCGCCCGACAACTGATGCGGGTATTCGTCGATCCTGAGTTCGGGGTTCGAGATGCCCACCTTGCGCAGCATCTCGATGACGCGCATCCGGATTTCGGCTGGCTGCAGTTGGGTGTGGAGGCGCAGTACCTCGCCAATTTGGGAGCCTACGGTATGCACTGGCGAGAAGCTGGTCATCGGCTCTTGGAAGATGATCGACATCTCGTCGCCGCGCACGCCGCGCATTTCCGGCGAGTTGGAGTCGAAGGCCAGCACGTCGACGATGCTGCCGTCCTTTCGCCGCAGTTTGGCCTCGCCAGCAACGATCTGGCCCTGCCCACGCACCAGTTGCAGCATCGACTGCGCGGTGATCGACTTGCCGCATCCGGACTCCCCGATTATGCCGACCGCCTCCCCGTCGCCCACCCAGAAATCGACGCCATCGACCGCTTTCAACACCCCCTGGTCGAGAAAGAAGTAGGTCCTGAGGCCGCTGACGCTAAGACGAGGTGCATCTGGCTTGGGCGGGGCAGTGTCGAGTGTTGTCATTTGGTGTAGGGGTCCGCGGCATCGCGCAAACCGTCGCCGATGAAGTTGAAGAGCACTACTGCGGTAACGACGAAGAAGGCCGGCCACAGCAGCCAGATGTAGTTGCTCAGCACCACCACGTCCTGCGCCTGCTGTAAGAGCGAACCCCAACTGATGTCCGGCGGCCGGATGCCAATGCCGAGAAAGCTCAACGTCGTCTCGCCGATGATCATGTAGGGGATCGAGATGGTAATGTGGACAATCAAATAGCTGGTAAAGCCTGGCACCAAGTGGCGGGTGATGATGGCCCAGCTGCTGGCCGACGAAATGCGCGCCGCGGTGACGTAGTCTTCCTCGCGCATAGACAGGATACGGCCGCGTACGACGCGCGCCAGACCGGTCCAGCCGACCAGTGACAGCACGAGGGTGATGGCAAAATAGGTCTGGATACCGGTCCACTCTGCCGGGATCGCTGCCGCAAGCGCCATCCATAGTGGGATCTGCGGTACGCTCATCACCAGCTCGATAGTGCGCTGGATGACGAGGTCGATCTTGCCGCCGAAATAGCCGGAGATGCCGCCAAGAGTGACGCCTAGCAGGAAGCTGATAATGACGCCACCAAAGCCAACGAACAGCGAGACGCGAGAGGCGTGGATTATACGCGACAGTAGGTCACGCCCGAGGTGGTCGGCGCCCAACAGGAACATGGGCTGCCCGGTATCCGAGCCAAAGAGCTTCACCTCGGCTGGAATGAAGCCCCAAAGCTCGTAGGGCTTGCTCGGGGCAAACAGCACCAGGTGGTTGGGCTTAGCATCCTTGGCCTGAACCGTTGAATACTTGAAAGTGAGCGGATCGACCTTGCTTGTGGTCGTATAGAAGAACGGGAGGCTCAACTGGCCTTGCGCATCGGTCGTGTGCAAGGCGGTCGGCGCGGCATAGATCGCTTTGTTGAAGCGCTGCAGCGGATCGTAAGGCGCGATGAAATCGGCAAAGATCGCGACGAAGTAGAACAGAGCGAGCAGTGCCAGGCTGACCATGGCCAGCCGATGTTTTCCGAACTTGGCGCGCATCAGCTGGTATTGAGAGGCGCCCTGCAGCTGTTCGGCCATGCGCAGGCGCTTGTCGCGGCCACGTGAGTATTGCTTACGCAGGCTGGCAATGCGCTGCTTGACCTGCTTAGAGCGCTCTGCTGCGGGCTGAGTGGAATCGTGAACTGGCTGGTCCATGTCGGTCACCCGTCCATCCGGATGCGCGGATCATTGAGCGCGAGTAGGATGTCGGAGATGAAGGTGCCCAGCACCGTCAGTGCGCTTAGGATCAGAACGACCGCGCCCGCCAGGTACATGTCTTGGGTGATGCTGGCTTCAAGGAGGATCGGCCCGACGGTAGGCAGGTTCAGCACCTTGGAAACGACGATCTCGCCCCCGACAACGGCGGGTAGCATCCATCCCAAGGTACTAAGCAACGGGTTAAGGGCGATGCGGAGCGGATAGCGCAGGATGATCTGGAGCTCTTTTTGGCCGCGCGCGCGGGCCGTGGTGACGTACTGCTTGTTGAGCTCGTCGAGCAGCGAGGCCCGCAGGACACGCGTGATCGTCGCCATTCCGCCGATGGTCAGCACCAGGATAGGCAGCCAGACGTTCTTGAGCAGATCGACCACCCGGTCGAACGACCATGGCGCTTCTCGGAAGGGTGGCGAAAAGAAGCCGTTCACGAGCCATCCGGTCTGTTGATAGACGACGAACATGATGCCGAGCGCTAGCAGGAACCCCGGAAGTGCCAGGCCGATTAGGTTGATCAACGTGAGGGTGTGGTCCCACAGCGAGTATTGTCGGGTCGCCGACAGGATGCCCAACGGCACTGCGAGGATCCAGGTTAGGGCGATGGCGGTCAGCGACAGAATTATGGTGCCGGGCACACGCTCGAGCAAGATCGCGGCGACCGGTCGATTGTAGCGAAACGAGTTCCCGAAGTTACCCTCGAGGACGATCCGCGAAATCCAAATGCCGTATTGCTCAGGTAGCGATTTATCAAGCCCATAGAGCTCGCGGAGGTTTTCCTCCTGTTCGGCGCTGACCGTGCCGCCCTGCAGCTTGAGGTTGTTGATGTAGCTGTCCACGTAACTGCCGGGAGGCAGCTGGATGACCACGAACGAAACCAGCGACATTCCGAGCAGGAATGGGATGATTATTAGCAGGCGGCGAAGAGCAAATCGCAGCACGGGGTCACTCTCTATATCGGGACAGCGTGTTGGCGGAAGCCGGGCCTCGCGATAGCGCGTGAGGCCCGGCCGGCGCCTTCTCGGCCAGAGGTCAGGCCTGGAACCACAGTCCTTCGCTCGACAGGTAGGAGTCGAGCTCGTACGACGCGCCTTCGTTCTGCGTGTTCCTGAGCTTCTTGTTGACGATGTTAGGAACTAGCTTGAGGCCCGAGCACGGAAACAGCACGTAGTTGTCCTCAAACCACTGCATCATCTTGGCGTAGAGCGCCTGACCTTCCGCTGACTCGGGCGGGAAGGCCTTCCGCTCGGTATGGAGGTCGTAGAACGCCTGCAGGTACTTGGGCGGTTTGCGACCTTCCTTGCCCTGCGTGGTGTAGTATTGCCAGGTCATCGGCGACCACGGGCCCTTATGGGCCGGTAGGTAATCTTCCGAGATTCCGCCGGCCCATGCCGTCCCATCGTTCCACAAGATCGAGGCCATCACTTCGTTGGCGGCCTTGCGCTGGTTGAATAGCCCCCAATCGATGCCGAGTGGATCGAGTTCGGTCTGGATACCGACTGCCTCGAGCTGTTCTTTGAGCAGTTCCGATACGGGTGCAAACTCGACGGATGCCTCGGGGAACGAGATTCGCAGCACGAACTTGCTGCCGTCCGGTGCCAACCGGAAGCCGTCGCCGTCTCTGGCTGACATGCCGGCCTCGTCAAGAAGCTTGTTGGCCGCATCGGGATCATAAGTCTTGGTAGTCAGGAACGGCTCGCCGAACATGCCGAAGAACACCGAGTCGTTGATGTCCTGGGAATTGATCGCCATCCCCAAT